>CBDUSK010000310.1:0-1629 GCA_965369915.1 uncultured Phycisphaerae bacterium | reverse complement strand
CACGGTCGGGATAGACTCGCATCGCCAGATATTGTTTGCCGTTAGCGAATACTTCGACAATGCTCCGGTCGATAAAGATATGGAGCTTTAGCGGTTCGCCTCCCCGGGATACGGCTGCTTTTTCCGGCGGCCTGATCGTCACATCGCTGCGCGTCGTCGACCGCGAACCGTCCAGACAAATCAGTCCCGGCGTATGATACCAGTAGCTTAGCTTCTTGTCATAATTGTAGAAGGTGATAGTGGTATATTCCAGGTCGTTTGGCGAACGTAAAACCTTAAGCTGCACCCATGGAGAACTCTTCGGGTCGATCTCGGCTTTCAGTTCCATAGTGTTGCCATTGATCGTCTCCAGCACGATCTCTTTGTTAGCCGGCAAAATTGTTTTACCTATATGCTTATGTTCGCCGCGCAGAGATTTAAGCTCTTTGATCGGGCTGATCCTCAGCCTCTTATCGCCGCCAAGTGTCAGATGCTGCGGCACAGACATCATCTGGTCCCAGTCATCGCTCGGTTTGCCATGGTTGATGTTAAGGATGTTAATCAGGCCGCCTTTACCGTCAGAGACCACCGATGCCGCGTGAACTCCGCCCGGTGCGACCTTGCCGTGATTAAAACGTCCGTGCTCATAGGGTTTAAACCTGTGGCTCGCCTTGTCATAGTCGCCCAGAAAATATTGCCCCCCGTTGGTATGACTAAAGAAACTCAGAAAGTACTTATCGCCGATAGGCTTAAAATCGGGACACGCTCCCTCGTCCTTGCCAGTGGTAAACGGCGTCTTATAATCACCGATGAAATTGCCCATCGCTTTCCATGTGATCAGGTCCTTCGTCGACCAAAGTTCCATCTGCGGCCACCAGACGTCACGAATATAGTCGGTCTTATTGCCGGTCAGGCCGTAATACGTATCACCTTCTTTCCAGATACACGAATCGGCCTTGCGGGTATTGACGGGCCCATGTTTCTTCCAGTTCAAAAGCAGCGGGTCATCCGAAATCGCTACCATCTGACCGACGCCCATGCCCGGATAGTACGCGATCACACGATCGCCGTCGACCATAAGGCCGCCCGAATAACAGGCCCTTTCAATACCCGGGTTTATCGCGTAGGGAAGATCCTCCCAGTGCACCAGGTCGTCACTGACGGCATGGCCGATGCTTGTACGATGCCAGCGTTTCATAATATCGGCGGGGTTCGGAAACTCGTCCGGCGGCATGGCAATAAAGAACAGATGCCAGCGTCCCTGCCAGAAAACTATCGACGTCGGATCGTTCAGTGTGCTTTCCGGGGTAACGAAATGATAGGCAGGGCGATAAGGGTCCGTAGAAAGTTTAAGACGCGAAGCAGCAAATCGCAACATTAACGGGTTGGTCTTTAGTTGCTCCTCCTGCTCTTCCAGAGTCTCAGCGAAGGTGAATCTCGGAGTTTGTGATGGATATCGGCCTTCATTTCTTGCTTTGACCATAGCCACTTCCGCGACACGATTGGCCTGCACTTTCATTGTCCCGCCATGGGCAACCACAGATAATCCGCAAAACACCATGCCGACAATAGCAACGAACTTTACATATTTGCAAATACTCATACTTTACATCCTTTTCAATTTAACTAATACATCAGATATTAACTTTT
>CBDUSK010000309.1:0-1638 GCA_965369915.1 uncultured Phycisphaerae bacterium | reverse complement strand
CAAAAAGAGATTATGGAAAAACAGGTATCAAGCTCTCGATAATTGGCTTTGGCGGCATCGTAGTAAGAGACGCAGAACCCGACGTTGCCAGCAAAGCCGTCGCGGACTCTATAGAACGCGGCGTAAACTATTTCGACGTCGCTCCAAGCTACGGCAACGCAGAAGAAAAGCTGGGCCCCGCTCTTGAGCCCTACCGCAAGAATGTTTTCCTGGCATGCAAGACCGGCGAGCGTGACAAAAAAGGTGCAGCCGTCGAGTTTGCCCAGTCGCTAAAGAACCTTCGAACAGATCACTTTGACCTCTATCAGCTTCACGCGATAAAAGATGTCGAAAAAGATGTTGACGCCGCTTTTGCAAAAGGCGGCGTGATGGAAATGATAGCCGAAGAAAAGAAGCAGGGACGAATACGGCATGTCGGTTTCTCGGCACACTCCAGTGCCGCGGCGCTTGCCGCGATGGATCGTTACGATTTCGATTCGATCTTGTTCCCGGTAAACTTCGCGACTTTTTATAAGGGCAAGTTCGGCCCAGAGGTTCTCGCCCGTGCAAAGGAAAAGGGCGTTGCGATACTTGGTTTAAAATCCATGGCAAGCCAGAGATGGGTCAACAAAAAGGACCCGTTAAGAAAGAAGTACAGCAAGTGCTGGTATCGTCCGCTCACCGATCCGGAAGATGTTCGGCTTGCGCTGTCGTTTACGCTGGCACAGAACGCAACGGCTCTTATACCGCCCGGCGAAGAGGAACTGTTCAGGCTTGCTCTCGATATAGCAATGAACTTAAGACCCCTTACTTCCGAGGAAAATGAAAAGCTCAGAATACTTGCTTCAAAACTTAATCCTATTTTTTCTGCATAGCCGGACGATCTCCCGCTAAAAATTAACAGCATAATGGATGACAAATTCTCATCTGCTGTTTTTGCATAGACTAAACACTTTTGTTGTGATAAACTCCCCCTTTCTATTCGGAGGCAAATATGAAGGTAACACATATCATTCTCGGAGAGTACCAGACAAACTGTTATTGTGTGACTTCAAATGGATCAGCCGGGGATTGTCTTGTCATCGATACAGGTCTTTCGCCGCAGCCTCTTATCGATCATCTGCAAAAGAGCGGACTTGATCCGGTCGCGGTTGTTTATACTCATGGTCATCTCGATCACACCTTCGGCGTCAAGGCCCTTAGGGAAAATTGGCCTGATATCAAAGTCGCCATTCACAAAAACGACGCCGACATGCTCACCGATGCTAACAAGAACCTTTCTGCTGCGATGGGCACGCCCCTTGAATTTTCAGCGGCTGATATTATCCTCAACGACGGTGACGAAGTCGAATTCGCCGGTGTAAAACTTAAAGTCATCCATACGCCAGGCCACACACCCGGAGGGATATCCCTTTATTCTGAAAGTGAAAAACTCCTCTTTGCCGGCGACACACTTTTTGCCGATTCCGTTGGCAGGACAGATTTTCCAGGCGGCAACTCCACACAGCTTATCAATTCTATAAGGACAAAACTTTTGACCTTGCCGGATGAGACTGTCGTTTACACCGGCCACGGCCCAATGACGACGATCGGACAGGAAAAAAAATTCAATCCGTTTATACAATAGGAGTTTTGCTCAATAGAAAGCCCCGGAAAATA
>CBDUSK010000308.1:0-1664 GCA_965369915.1 uncultured Phycisphaerae bacterium | reverse complement strand
CGGCAGATCGGAAAATGCCAGTTGTTCGGCACGCACACCGAAACAAAATCCACCCTTTCTCCTGCCGGAAGCTTAAGCTCTTTTTCGATCATCTCGGCGTAGGTGCGATAAGTCCGTTTCGCATCGAGGCAAAGCTCCTTTCCCATCTGCTTTGACTTGCGGGGATTGATATCGAACGCCCCCGCCACCAATTCTATCCCCCCGTCCATACGGGCTGACTTGCGGTGAACATCCCCGATAAACGCGCCCGGACCGCCGCCTATCATACCCATTTTAAGCTTTCGACTTAAAGATGTGGTTCTTCCTTTAATTGACATGCCTTTCCCTTTCCATAAGATTCTCAGCGAATATACGTTTTTTTCGGAACCTAATATTTTGGCCTAAGAACCCTCTGTTTGCAAGGATTTTCTAAAAAAACGTCATTAAGGCCTGTTTAAATGGTAAAAACCTAAACAGATCGATCTTAACTTTTTCCTTCTCTGTAACGTTTTTACTCTTGCCTGCGGCAAATATTTTTTGTAGAATTCTGTGTTTTACGCCAATAACAGCAAAATACCCAACTAATGGAGGTCTAAAGCAGTGGTAAATATTGATGATATCCGGAATATTATATTACTCGGCCATGGGGGGGCCGGTAAAACTTCTCTCATCGAGGCAATGCTCCGTAAGGCCGGAGTGACAAATCGCCTGGGCACCATCGAAGACAAGACTACAGTAAGCGACTATGACGATGAAGAAAAGCAGCGAAAACATTCTATTCATTCTGCTCTGACATATATCGACTTCAATGGAAAGCATATTAATATTATCGACACTCCGGGGTATCCCGATTTTATAGGGGCAGCTTTGCAGCCTATTCCCGCTGCAGAAGCCGCTCTTATCGTGATCAGTGCCGCAGCGGGAATCGAGATAAACACCCGCAAGCTATTTGCCGCTGTCACTGGGATCAATAAGCCCAGGATCATCGTCATCAACAAAATGGACGCCGACAATGCAGAACTGTCCGAATTAATAGCCGGTATCCAGGAAACATTCGGTTCACAGTGCAGATGCGCAAATCTGCCCACGCCGGATAAAGCATCGGTCATCGACTGTGTTACGAGTGACAGCGGTGATTCGCCGGTCATGGACGTCGCGCAGGCACATACCGAGCTTATCGAAAGCATAATCGAAGCTGACGACGACCTGATGGAAAGTTATCTCGGAGGCCAAGAGATATCCGCCGACAAGATCGCCGGCGTTTTCGTAAAGGCGCTTATTTCAGGGACGATCGTACCGATAGTTTTTACCAATGCCCGAAACGAAACAGGTATTACAGAACTGCTCGAGTTGATAACCAGATCCGTGCCTTCGCCTGTTCAGAGCCGGCCGGCTGTACTGAAAGATGGCGACAGCGAGACCGAAGTCAAAGCCGACCCGAACGGACCACTGGCAGGTCAGGTATTCCGGATAGGTTTTGACCCCCGCTCGAATATGAAATATGCTTCGATCCGCCTCTTCAGCGGCAAGCTGAACTCGAACACGTCTCTGATGATCAATAATTCCAAAAAACCGGTCCGGCCGGGACATCCGTTGAAAATGCAGGGCGCTGAAACTAAGGAGATCGAAACCGGTTTTGCAGGTGACCTGGTAACACTCGCCAAGATCGACGAGCTTAAGATCGG
>CBDUSK010000307.1:0-1670 GCA_965369915.1 uncultured Phycisphaerae bacterium | reverse complement strand
GCCGGTCCAAATGCCCACAATAACACTGTCGCTCCAAAGATTATCCCTGCGTATGAGCCTTTCGCACAATAACAATCATCCTGGCGGGTTGCAAAAACAGGGATCGACACAAAAAGCTCCAGGATCGTTCCCGCGATCAATGCCCTCAGGACCTTGCCTACCCAGGTGTAATGGTCGGATTGCCGCCAGTAGATACAAAAGATGACCGACCAGAAGCACCATAGAGTCAGGGGAATTAGCAGCAGGATATAATGAAGGGAAAACCATTCACAAGAAAAATATGGCTTATTGTCAAATGTAACCTCCGGCAACAGGTCCAGCATAGAGTACAAAAGACCGATCGATAAAAGTGCTATCGCAAAGGCGGCAGCTATCGCTGAGAGTTTCATGGGTCGGCCTTGGGGTCGGACTTTGATTTTCCATATCCGGCGGGGGCAGAGGAAAAACCATTGTGTCAAAAAGAAAAATGCCAAATAAATAATAACGAACAGAACATAACCCCACGGCTCAGGCGTTTTTTCCAAGACAGGAAACAAGGGCACTAAAAAAGCAAGTGAAGGAGTACCCGCCAAACCCATACCTTTATCCCACAGAAACGCTAATATCCACCAGATACCCCAACCAAGACATAATACCCACATGACAAGCAGGAACCGTCGAAACAGAGCGGCTTTTTTTTTAGCTTTAGTCATAATATTTCCTTTCCTAAGTTTTTAACATCTAACCTAAATTCAAGTATAGCCGTTTTTCCCGGCGGGTGCATACTGCATAATACAGTCGGCTAATTCACAGTTCGGCCCGGCTGGCTTTGCCACTGGTAGTCGGCGGACCATGATCTGTCGGTGGTGATGGTAATCGCGCCCGAAACCGAATGATCGGGATCCATCCAGCCCGTCGTATATACCAGGCCTTCAGTAAAAGATTCCTCCTCGGACTCGCGGTTATAAATCGTCTGAGAATAATCGCCTTTCGTAAAAAAATACAGTTTCGAAAGATCCTCGCCCTGTTTATCCGAGTAGGTATTCGAGACATCGATATTGCCCTTAAACATCGCGTTATAAGTATAATCGATATTCTCATGCGAGTACCGGCATTGCCAGGTACCTGCCACCTCGCCGGTAGTTAAAAAATCAATTGTAATCTCGCCCCGATCATTATCTTTGCGTGTTACAGGAACAGTAAAACTGAAAGGTTTATCCAGAGCCGGCTTCGGCGGCCCGGGCAGCTGTATGAGCCTATCATCCGGTACGAGAAGTTCATCCTGAAGCCAGGGACGTGAGGCCGGTGCTGTCGATTTCCGATAACCCCTGCCGGGCTGGAACAGGGTCTTCATCTGGATCATCATAAGAACCATCATTATCGCAACAGCGATGAGAATAAAAAGACCTGCAAAACCATTGCGATCTTTTGAAACTTTATTTACGGACATATCTATTCTCCGATTATCTGGCAGATGACGGTTCTGGTTCTTGGGCGAGTGTCGAAGTCTATAAGTACTATCTGCTGCCACGTTCCTAAAGTCAACTCAGCATCGACGATCGGCACTGTAAGCGACGGCCCGAGCAGCGAGGCCCGCACGTGCGCATGGCCGTTGTCATCGTGCCAGGTCTTTTCATGTTCGTAACGGCCGGCTGTGGGGGCTATCTTTTCAAGGGCGGCGTTGATGTCAT
>CBDUSK010000306.1:0-1683 GCA_965369915.1 uncultured Phycisphaerae bacterium | reverse complement strand
CTTACTGACTAATCGATGATCTCGATCATATCTGTGTCGATCTCTAAACTTGTTGCCTGCCCTAATATATCCACTTGAAGCACAAGACGCATCTGGTGTTGTGCCTTTACAACAATAGCCTCGGTTCCCATTAACGGACCCGCTATCACTCGGCATTGCTGACCGGCCTTTACGTATTTGTGAGGGACAAGCTGCTGGCCTTTACGGAGAACCAGTTCGATCGGACCCAGGTCCCTGAGAAGACCGGTCTGATTCTTCACTTCGATAAGACTGGCTATCCGGTTCGTTCGAAGCACTTCGACACGCTGGTCCTCGTCTCCGCAGAAAAATACATAGCCCGTAAAAAGTGGAAGCAGAGATCGCAGCGTCCTGCCTTTTCTACGCGAGACCTTCCAGCTCATCGGAAGAAAATAACATATCCCTTTACGCTGCATTTGCCACGCAAGCGCCTTTTCGTTTCTGCTTTTTGTATGCGCAACCCACCATGTCCCCGAAAAATCCGCTATCGATTTCTCCTCGGGCCAGATGATCGGAGGATTTTCACTCGCTTTCAACATCTCGAAAATTCCCTGTACTTAAGACCTATGCCTTGACGACCCTGCTGCGGTTGGTTCTTACCTTTGACGTTGCGTTCCGGGTATCAACCACCAGTTTGGCATTTTTTACTATCCAGTTGTAATCGTAATCGCTGTGGTCCGTCGATATCAGCACAACGTCGTAACTTCCCAGCATCTTCGCCGAAAGTTTCCTGCTTGTCATCTTCAGATTATGTTCTCGCTGCTTGTGTGTCCTCGGAATATAGGGGTCGTTATAATCGACTTTGGCGCCTTTCGATTTGAGCAGTTCGATAAGTTCGATCGATGGTGACTCCCGCAAGTCGTCGATGTCTTTCTTATAAGCCAGACCCAGAACAAGAACTTTCGAGCCCTTCAGACTTTTCCTCCGCTCGTTCAGCGCTTCTGTCGTCTTGTTGATCACGTAATGCGGCATGTTCGTATTTATCTCGCCCGCCAGTTCGATAAACCGCGTTGGCATCCCGTACTGACGAGCCTTCCACGTCAGGTAAAATGGGTCGATAGGAATGCAGTGCCCACCAAGCCCGGGCCCGGGATAGAACGCGTTAAAGCCGAACGGTTTCGTGCTCGCAGCGTTGATCACCTCCCATACATCGATCCCCATACGCTCGAAAACCATCTTCAATTCGTTCACCATCGCGATATTGATACAGCGGTAAACGTTTTCCAGTATCTTCGTCGCCTCGGCGGCCTCCAGCGTCGAAACCGGCACCGTGTTAACTATTGCGATCTCGTAAAGTGCGCATGCAAGGTCCCGGCACGTATCTGTCAGTCCTCCCACTACCTTTGGAATGGTCCTCGTCGAAAAGTCCTTGTTCCCGGGGTCTTCACGCTCCGGAGAATATGCCATGTAAAAAGCTTTGCCTGCCTTTAGCCCCGACTTCTCGAGTATCGGCCTCATCAGCTCCCGCGTCGTCCCGGGATATGTCGTGCTTTCCAGAACGATTAGCTGACCGGCGCGGATATATTTCGAGATCGTCTCACAACTCCCAACTACGTACTGCATGTCCGGCTCACGGTTACTCGTCAAAGGCGTCGGCACGCAGATCAATATCACGTCCACAGATTTGAGACGAGCCATATTCGTTGTCGCGCTGAACAGCCTGCT
>CBDUSK010000305.1:0-1708 GCA_965369915.1 uncultured Phycisphaerae bacterium | reverse complement strand
AACTCCGGCAAGACCCTCACAGGAGGATATAAAGCTGGCCGTCATGCCCGGCGCCACTTATGTTATTCTTTCCCTGGCACAGGAAAAACCCTGTGCAAAAGCTTTTAAAATAGAGCAAGGCGCTGTAACCGAAGTGCCGGTAACGATCATATAAGAACAGGAAAATGGACGAAATAAAAAAGACAATTCTGCGAATACCCGACACGGTCACAGAAGATGTATTAAGCTATCGTGAAAACGTCGGGAAATTTCTGCAAGGCCGGACAAAACCGATATCGTTCAAGGCCTATCGCGTTCCGATGGGAATTTATGAACAACGGCAGGAAGGTAAATTTATGGTACGCATTCGAATAGGGGCGGGTCTGGCGCTGCCGGGTCAGTTAGAGCGCATCGCAGAGCTCAGTAAGAAACACGGAAACGGCATAGTTCACGTTACCACCAGGCAGGATATACAGATCCATGAAGTAGCTATAGAAGATACTCCTGACGTTTTAGAAGGGCTGCTTGAAGTGGGGCTTTCGGCGCGAGGAGGAGGAGGCAACACCGTCCGCAATATTACCGCCTGTTCCAGGGCGGGAATCTGCCCCAATGAGATTTTCGACGTTGCGCCTTATGCGATCGCCGCGGCGGAATATCTCCTGCAGAACAGGACCTCGTTCAACTTGCCGAGAAAGTTTAAAATAGTCTTTTCCGGCTGTTCGCAGGATTGCGCGCTTGCGTCCGTGGCTGACCTCGGATTTTTCGCCGTCAACGAAAATGGAAAAAAGGGTTTCAGTGTTTATGCGGCAGGCGGCATGGGAGGCAGTCCTAACGTTGCGGTAAAAATAGAAGATTTTATAGACCCGGGCGAAATATTCAAGGTCGCAGAAGCCGTCAAAAGACTGTTCGATAAACACGGCGACCGGTCAAACAAACACAAAGCAAGGCTGCGGTTTGTTCTGGCCCGGCTCGGATACGATGAATTCGTACGCTTGTATAAAGATCAAACCAGGGCCTTAACGGCCGAGGGACTTTCTGATAAGGCCCCTGATATCCGCGATGTCGGGTCAGGCCCAGGGCCTTTAGCTGCATCAGAAAATAATAATGGTTTCGGATGCAACGTGATGCCGGAAAAAACCCCGGGCCGATCCAGCATAAGGCTGAGGTTAAAACTCGGGGATATCTCGGCAGATGATCTGAGCAAGGTCGCGGGAATCGCCGAAAACTTCGGCTCCGGGCCGGTCCGTACGACACAGCTGCAGGACTTGCTGATCTGCGGAGTCGAACAAAAGGATATCAAAAAGCTCGCCCGGAAATTAAAGGAGATCGGACTCGACCCGGCAGCGGATACAGGGCCGAAGGTAGTGGCCTGCGCCGGCGCCGCTACCTGTAAACTCGGGCTGTGTCTTTCGAGAGGGCTGGCCGATGCGATCTCTGAAAAACTTGACAAAATCGAAATCCCCGCTGAGAAATCGGATACCGTAATACGCATCAGCGGCTGTCCGAATTCGTGCGGCCATCATCTTATCGCTTCGATCGGTTTCCAGGGAAGGGCCAAAAGGGTCAACGGCCGGCTTATGCCATGCTATGACGTTATGGCAGGGGCCAAGATCTGCCAGGGGCGATCTAAACTGGCGAAAAGGATCGGCACCGTCCCGGCAAAGAAGGTCCCCGAAATGCTGGCCCAGGCCTTCGCCGCGGGAGCGGTGGATGAGAAAGGGCTGAAAAA
>CBDUSK010000304.1:0-1808 GCA_965369915.1 uncultured Phycisphaerae bacterium | reverse complement strand
TTTCCATCCGTTCGGCAAGAGCCGTGTAAAACTGAAACGCTTCAATTTCTCTGGAGATCGCAAATTCTAAGATTTCGTTGTCACTTTTGTATTCGGCCATTTGTTCCCTTTCGCATTCAAAAGGTCGTGGCAAAATGCGTATCATTTTGCCACCGGCTTATGTCCGATTTCATTTTAAGAATATCTTGTTTAGGTCAATTTGTCAATTATTAACCCAAAATGTTATTTTTTTGCCATATAAAAAATTATTTGTGCTCGGCGACGAATTGCCGAAACTTTTCTATCAGCATCTTTGTACATTTGCCCGGTTTTCCTGAGCCGATAATCGTATCATCGAACTTTACTACCGGTACGATGTCCTTTGTCGTAACAGCGATGAAAAGTTCATCCGCTTCTTTGGCCTGGGCAGGCGTGATCGCCGTCTCGCTTACTGACAGGCCTGTTGCCTCGGCGATTTGCATCACGATCTGCCGGGTTATCGAGGGCAGGATCTCAGGGCTTAAGCTGCGTGTTAAGAGCTTCTTTTGACCAGTTATTACCGCGAAGAACGCAGAGCCCGCTCCTTCGGTGATCTGACCTATGTCATTTACGAGAATCGCTTCCTTTGCGTTTTTTTTCTCGGCGTCCATACGCGCAAGAACGTTGGCCAGAAGGTTTAACGATTTTATATCACACCGTTTCCAGCGCCAGTCCGGAAACGTCGTAACCGCGATCCCATTTTCCTTGTCCTGGCCGCAGTCGGGAAGTTGAGTTACCGTGAGGAAAAAATTGGGCTTAAGGGCACTTCCGCCGGCATGGTTTCGCAGTTCGCAGCCCCGGGTGATATGAAAATAGATCTTTGCATCGGTTATATTTGCGTGTTCAAAAGCCAGGTGCACTTTTTGGCGAACATCTTCGATATCCACCCCGTTTATGCCTATCTCCTTAAGGCTTCGGGAAAACCTCTCCAGATGTTCAGAAAGGGCAAAGAGCCGGCCGTTATAACTGCGGACAACTTCATAAACCCCGTCCCCAAAATAGATCCCACGGTCCAGGTACCCCGGGTCTAACTCAGCTAAAGGTACGATCTTGTCCTGATTTATCGCTATTTGCATAAACTCTTAGCTCCGATGCTTATTCTCCGCAATATTGTTATAAACCGTTATTTTGCACCAATTTACCTATTCTTGCAATAATCCTTTATAAAAAAAAGTTAATATGGAAAATTTTCTTTACAGCCGGGGCCCGATTCCCTAAAATACCCCGCTAATCCATTTTTTTAAGCAGTCAAGGAGCTTTTTATGTATGCAGTAGTAGAACAGGGTTCAAAGCAGTATAAGGTTTCACAGGGCGATGTTATTAATATCGAACTGACCGAAGTTGCCCCTGATGCCAAGACCATCGAACTGGATAAGGTACTGTTCGTAAGCGATGGTGAAAATATCAAAGTCGGTACTCCCTATCTTGATGGGGCAAAAGTAATAGCAAGCTTCAAAACAAGTGCTGATGATTCTGTAGTCAAGGGACCAAAGCTATACCCTATGCATTTTCGCAGACGTAAAAACAGCAGCAGGAAGATAGGGCATCGTCAAAAATATCTGCAGGTCGTGATCGATACTATCGAGGCATAGTTGTTTCGGAGTTTACGTTCTTAGCGTAATATCATATCCTATATGGAATATTGATCGGCTCGGTTGTGTAATGCAGCTGAGCCGTTTTTTATAATAGATACTTTTTTTGGCGGTTATTTTGAGCCTTGATTTTCAGACGGTGACACTGGTTGAGGTACGTCAAAGAAACGATAATCAGTTGCTAAATTCGTGTTTTTG
>CBDUSK010000303.1:0-1830 GCA_965369915.1 uncultured Phycisphaerae bacterium | reverse complement strand
AGGGTCTCGCCGACAAATACCTCGGCACCGGCTTTGGCCCAGGCCAATTCCACAGACTTTAATTCCGTCCGCAATTCCCGGTTAATAATACTGATAAGCCCCTCGATGACTCCGCGCAGCTCTCTGAGATCCCCGGCCCGGATAAAACCGAGTTTCGTCCTTTCTTCCGGAAGTTCGGCCTTGGCATCCTTGGCCGGCTTGAATGTATCAGCCAACTCGAATATCCTGCACGGAATGTTCCCCGCGTTATAGTTCGACTTGAACACACCCAGCAGTGAACCTATAAGCGTCTGCCTGAGCAGATTGGACGATTTCCTCGAATCATCCTTGACTCCGATATGACCGGCAAGATCTCCGTCTCCAAACAAACCCGCGATCTCTTCGTCAATAAACGTAACGTTTATCGTTTCATAAAACCCGCACCCGTTCAGATATGCCCGAAGTTCACCGGCCGTCTTTTCACGCCTGTCTGCCGGGACAACCTCGATATTGATCTTTTCCTCAACCGGGATATTGTCATACCCATGGGACCTTGCCGCCTCCTCTATCAGGTCAACTTCACGGTAAATATCATGCCGCCAGCTCGGGACCGTACAGCTTACTGTATCTTCATTCCCTGCCGCCGGCTCGAAACCAAGACCGGAAAATATCCCCATGACCTCATCTTTGCTTACCTCGATCCCTAACAGCTTATTAAGACGAGAAAACCTCATCTTCACTGTCTTTGCCTCATGCTTTTTCGGGTACTCATCGGCCACACCCCTAACGACTGTCCCCCCTGCAGCCTCCGTAATAAGCTGAGCCGTCCTCCGGGACGCCCAGTCTATTCTTTCGATATCCACCTGACGCTCGAATCTGAAAAGCGACTCGGATTTTATCCCGAGTCTTCGCCCTGTCGTGCGCACGCTCACCGGATCGAAATATGCGTCCTCCAGCAGTATCGTCGTTGTCGTTTCGCTGATCTCAGTATCCAGACCCCCCATCACCCCGGCGATAGCCACCGGCTTTTGCTCATCGCTGATGATCAGCATATCTTTGTCAAGCTCGCATTTGCTCTCATCGATACTTACCAGCTGCTCACCCTTGATGCCCTTTCGTACTATGATCTTTGAGCCGCTAAGTTTTTCGTAATCAAACGCATGAGGCGGCTGACCCGTCTCCATCATCGCGTAGTTCGTTGCATCGACAACATTATTAACACTTCGTATTCCTACTGCTTCGAGACGTTTTTTCATCCACTTCGGACTCGGCCCAACCTTGACCCCGCAAATAACCCTTGCTGTGTATCTGCCGCAAAGGTCACTGTCAGCGATCTCTACTCCTGCAAATTCACTTACCTCTTTTTTCGATTCCTTCAGCTTGATAACAGGCAAGCTAAACTCACCGCCCGTTGCCGCTGCCAATTCACGGGCTATACCGATATGACTTAAACAGTCACCCCGGTTACTCGTTATCTCAAGGTCTATGACAGTATCTCCGTCCGGATATTCAATGCCTTCTGTCGGAAATCCGAGATCGCTCAATATCTGCGATATCTCTTCGGCAGAACGGTCTGTCTTTACATATTCACTCAGCCAATCCAGGGATATCTTCATATTCTTACACCGCCGTTAGTCTTAAAAAAATCATTGAAATTACAAAACACATGCAAAATTCTTTATAAATAACTTACTGTCAAAAATATATTATGTCAATGTTTTTGAAAAACCTTAATCCCTACAAATACAGTCCAGAACATAACCAAAATACACCCTCTTCGATAAATGCTTCAATAAAATGAACTTACAACGGCTTGCGCCCCTGTTTCCCCTGAACGGACACTTTTTAAAA
>CBDUSK010000302.1:0-1840 GCA_965369915.1 uncultured Phycisphaerae bacterium | reverse complement strand
CCATTCGCATTTTAGGCATATCTCTGATCTGGTTAAAGACGTTGAACTGCATGGTTATTACGGTGGGATACGTTTGTTGAAGTCCACAATAAAATGTTTTTATGATCATTGCAGCAGGGAGGATATAGAACTTCACGATAAGAATTTTACTATCAGGTATCATTCGAATATACCTCACGGTGTCGGCCTTGCAGGTTCGAGCGCTATCATCACAGCGTGTTTGCGTGCATTGATGGTGTTTTACAGCGTAAGCATTCCGAAATACATTCAAGCCAACCTGATACTCTCGGCAGAAGTTGATGAATTGAACATTGCTGCCGGTCTTCAGGACCGTGTAATCCAGGTGTATGAGGGATTGGTGTATATGGACTTTGCCAAAAAGATCATGGATAATCGCGGGTATGGAGAATACGAAAAGCTTAACCATCGTCTGCTGCCGGATCTTTATATAGCATACCACAGCGAGCTGAGCGAGCCGACAGAAGTATTTCACAACAATATACGCGATCGTTTTGACAGAAAAGAAGCGGCTGTTGTCAATGCGATGCGGTATTGGACAGGACTTGCCGAGAGGTTTAAAGGCAGTTTTCTAAAGGGCCAAACAGACAAACTTGGCGGCATGTTGAACGCGAATTTTGACCGTCGTAAAAATATCTATCAAATAAGCAAAGCGAATCTTGAGATGGTCGATGCAGCCCGTTCCGTAGGCTGTAGTGCTAAGTTTACCGGTTCCGGTGGGGCGATCGTAGGGACATACAAAGACCAGAATATGTTCACTCGGCTTAAGAAGAAACTTCGTGATCTAAATGTTAGCGTGATAAAGCCAAGGATCGTCACAGGGAGGGGAAATAACTGATGATACGCAAGGCAGTTATTCCGGCAGCGGGTTTCGGCAGCCGTTTTTTACCGGCGACTAAATCGCAGCCGAAAGAGATGCTTCCGATAGTCGATACTCCTGTAATACAGTATGTTGTCGAGGAGGCGGTTGCATCGGGTATCACCGATATTCTTATGGTGATAGGAAAAGGCAAGCGTGCGATCGAGGAACATTTCGACAGGAATTTTCAGTTGGAAAGCCAACTGCTCGCAAACGGGCGAGAATCGGAACTGAAGTCGATACGACGGATCTCCGAATTAGCCGATATTCATTTTGTGTGGCAGAAAGAGCTTAGAGGCCTGGGAGATGCGGTTTATTGTGCCCGGCATCATGTTAACGACGAACCTTTTGTTGTGCTTCTTGGCGACACAGTTATTGATGCAGATATTCCAGCTACACGGCAGTTGCTGGAAGTTTACGAACGTTATAATGATCCGGCAGTTCTATTGGAAGAAGTCGATCGCGGCCGGGTCAGCAGGTATGGAGTCATCGATCCTATACAGGTCGAAGATGATATTTACAAAGTGAAGGATTTTATCGAAAAGCCCGAACCCGAGGAAGCTCCTTCGAATCTTGTAATTGCCGGGCGGTATGTTTTTACGCCTGATATTTTTGGGTATCTAAGCCAGATCCAGCCGGGTAAAGGGATGGAGATACAACTTACTGATGCGATGAAGATGATGGTTTGCGATCGGACGATGTATGGAGTACGGCTGAACGGAAAGAGATGTGATATCGGGAACAAGGAAGGATTTATCAAAACGAATATAGAATTTGCGCTCAAGCGAACAGACATGTCAGATGATCTTGGGGATTACATCATTACTTTGGCTAAAAAAATACAAGGACAACAGGAATAAGACAAAAACGGAAAGGGAAAAGAGTTGAAAATATTAGTTACCGGAGCGGCAGGATTTATCGGTTCACATCTTTCGGAAAGACTGGCCGGGCATGGTCATGATG
>CBDUSK010000301.1:0-1882 GCA_965369915.1 uncultured Phycisphaerae bacterium | reverse complement strand
AAGGACATATACACCCTAAATGGCACAATCGGCCACGACACAAAGGATATAGCCATCTTCGACGCCTCACCCCTGCCGTTCGGTGGAACATACGCAGTTGTTGCAAAACGTGACAATTGTGTTGTTGCAAGCAAGGCGATTGAACTAAGCCAGGCGGAGCCGACGAAAGAGGTTAACCTTCAGTTCTCCGAAGGAGTAACAGTAAACGGAACGGTGTTCGCCCCGGACGGTGAGCCTTTTGCCGGGGTGAATGTCTTTTTGGAATATAGTGTGCAACTTACTGATCGTCACCGTTTTATACCATTACGCAGTGAGGCGGCGACCGATGATGAGGGGCGGTTCGCCTTTGAGCATGTTAATCCGGATGTCGACGGCAGATACGTTTTGCAGGTCAAGTTCGACGGCGAATATCAACCCATGGAGATACCGATCAAGCCAAAGGAAACGCCGCTCGAGATAAAGCTCGCGAAAGGATATACCGTCAGCGGCAGGGTCATCGACGACAAGACAGGCTGGCCGATACCGCGGGTGAGTCTCTACGCCAGAGTGGTTAAGAAAGACGACTCCGGCATCAATTTCGTCCGTGCCGAAGCCGAGACGGATAAAGACGGGCGATTCAGATTCTCAAACATGGCCAGGAAAAAATACATCCTGTATTCCCATTCCGACGACATCAGTATCAAAGGCCGCTTCTTCAATCTCTTCAGCGGCAGCAGGGTAAAAGGCGGCCAGAAAAAAGAGATCACGCTACGAGTAAGTCTCCCCGAAAACAGCAGTTTCAGGCCGCGAAAGCCGGACGAAAACGAATAGCCTCAAGCCGTCATGCGGGTGGGCCGAACAGTTCTTCAAATTTTTGCTTGATACTCTTGCTCTGGCAGAGGGTTTGGCCGATCAGGACTGCGCCTACGCCGATGTCTATGAGCTTTTCGACGTCGGCGCGGGTTTTTATGCCGCTTTCGGAGACGAGGTGCTTTTTTTTGTCGACCATGTCGGCGAGTCTTGCGGTGGTGTTGAGATCGACCTGCATTGTTGTCAGGTCGCGATTGTTTATGCCTAAGACGCTGTAGTGCTTCTGTGGGAACCCGACCATGCTGCGAACGGACATGAGCGACTCCATGCTGTGGACCTCAATCAATGCGGTCAGCGTAAGCTGGTTGGCCAGGATCATGAGGTCCATGAGGTCGCCGGGCTTTAGGGCATCTGCGATGAGGAGTATGGCGTCGGCGCCAGCTGCGCGGGCTTCATAGACCTGGTAGGGATCGATGATGAAGTCCTTGCGGAGGACGGGCAGTTTGACGACGGCCTTGATCTGGGCGATGTATTCGAGGCGACCCTGAAAGTACTTTTCGTCGGTGAGCACGCTTATCGCGTCGGCGCCGCATTTTTCATAAATCTGTGCGATAGCGACGGGGTCGAAATCGGCCCGGATAACACCCGCCGACGGAGAGGCCTTTTTGACCTCGGCGATCACGTTGATAAATCGCGCGTTGCGCTTGGTCACGGCCTTGTAGAAATTGCGGCATTTGGGCATGTCGCCCATCTCCTTGCGCAACTCCTTGAGCGGAACCTGAGTTTTTTGCCGTTCAACCTCGATCCGCTTATCGGCTATGATCTTGTCCAGGATATTCGCCAATCAGCCGCCCTTTTCCGAAAGCTGCACAAATATCATCCTGAGTTGATGAAGCGTGCTCTCCAAGAGCTTTGCTTCTTCTTCGGTGAGGTTGCCCTTTGTTTTTTCTTCGATCACTCCGAGCGTGTCGATATTGTACTTTGCGACGACCAGATCGGGCGGACGCTCCTTGTCTTGCTCGGTTCCGATCAAGCCCATCGCATAATAAGCCTGCGTGGCGATCATGCTGATCAGGCCGGTGAAATCCGCCTC
>CBDUSK010000300.1:0-1884 GCA_965369915.1 uncultured Phycisphaerae bacterium | reverse complement strand
GACGAGAGTTGTTGCGAAGAAACGATACCGGCTCGGACGGGGTTTACCGTTCTTGTTTCGGCCATGTGATGTGATCCAGTAAATGCGATCGCCGACCATGGCGGCGGCTTCGATATCCGTTTCGGGATGGTCGGGTGCAACCGCCAGAAAGGACGACATATCATATGAAGAAAGCGGTTGGCCCGGTTTGTCTGTCCTGTAGATTCTGAGTGTGTTGTTTTCGTCGTCGGCCACGACAAAAGTGTCTTCGGCGATAAAGACAGCCCCCGAAGCGTCGCTTGTTCCGTGATATGTTATGATTTCCCCGGCAGCCGGCGCGCCTTCCTGAGAATCGACGGCGCAGGAGGCCGGTAGAAAAGCAAGCAAGGCCAATAATAATCTCATAAGCGGCTCCTTCGATTCATCGTGAAAGCTTCCTGAAATAGCAGTATACCATGTTGTCGCCCGAATGTCAGCGAATTTTCGCACAGATGCGGCAAGTATCGCTTGACATGGTGAGTGGATCGGGCATAATAGCGGTTTGGAGAGGGAACGTGTGGATAGCTTGGGCGCACTGCCGGGCGAACGGAATATGGATGCATAAAAAGGAGTTGACCATGAAAAGGAAGTTTATTGTTTCGTTAGCCTTGGTTTGTCTTGTCTTTATGGCGGGTTGTCGTGCGCCCCAGAAGTCGAAGGTTCATACGCTTAACTACAGCCGTCCGCTGGCGCCGGGAGAGGTTGCGCTGCGAAGGATCACGGACCCTGCAATGATACCGGATTTTACGGCCGCCTGTTACGATCTGGCAAACCTTCGCGAGTCGGTGCAACGCAGTCTCAACTACCTCAGCAAGCCGTCGAGTCGGCGGTTTTTTCCGTATGCCGGTATTACTCACGACCATGCTGTCGCCAGCCTGCGGGCGTTCGGCGATATGCTGGATTCGGGGTTGACGGGCAGGGAACTGGCTTTGGCGATACGGTCCGAATTCGATGTGTATATATCGGTCGGCTGCGACAACAGGGGAACGGTTCTGTTTACGGGCTATTATACGCCGATCTTCGACGGTTCGCTGGAAGCGTCCGGCGCGTATCGATATCCGCTCTACAAACAGCCCGACGACCTGGTCAAGGGCTACGACGGCGCGATACTCGGACGAGCCGGACCCGGCGGGACGTACACGCAGTATCCTTCGCGTGCGCAGCTTGAAGCTTCCGGCGAGTTGATCGGCAGTGAGTTGCTGTGGCTTGGCGACCCGTTCGAGGCCTATGTGGCCCATGTCCAGGGCTCGGCGAAGATCAGGCTGGCTGACGGGCAACTCATCACGACCGGTTACGCCGCCAACAACGGGTATGAGTACAGGAGCGTCGGCCGCGAGTTGATCGCAGACGGCAGGATGCCGGCAGACGGGCTGAGCCTCAAGGCGATGATCAATTATTTCAAAGTACACCCCGGCCAGGCCGACCGCTATATCCAGCGCAATCCGCGTTTTGTCTTTTTCCAGATGAGCCAAGGCGCCCCCCGCGGCAGCCTGAACGAACCGGTGACGCCGATGAGAACGATCGCGACGGACAAATCGATCTACCCGAGGGCGTGCCTTGCGTTTTTGTCCGCGAGCATTCCCGGCATAGGCGGCCGCGTAGTGGGCGATCGCAAGTTCAGCGGTTTTGTCCTGGACCAGGACACC
Organism: uncultured Phycisphaerae bacterium; assembly: GCA_965369915.1. Lineage (GTDB taxonomy): Bacteria > Planctomycetota > Phycisphaerae > Sedimentisphaerales > Anaerohalosphaeraceae > CBDUSK01. The sequence goes on along the minus strand of CBDUSK010000300.1, from coordinate 220 downwards.
GGCGGGGCGATTCGAGCCCCGGGCAGATGCGACGTTTACATGGGAATAGGCGACGACGCCGGCCGAAGAGCAGGACACACCTACGAAGAGGGCAAACTATACTATCTCTTCCTAAAGCCCACCGCCCTAACCGGCACCCCATGGAACGCCCGATGAACGCAGGGTGCCGCTTGCCCCGCCGTTGGGTCTAAGTCGATCGCTAAGCCAGGATAAAATGTTA
>CBDUSK010000299.1:0-1888 GCA_965369915.1 uncultured Phycisphaerae bacterium | reverse complement strand
GGATCCCGAAGTTCCTTTCGGGCCGCTTTCGGATTCGGCGGCAAACAACGAAGGCAGCAGGGCTCTTTCCACAAGACCGTCATCCAGCTTTGCGTAGTAGTCATAAGCAGACCGGCGCCGGAAGTTGCCGGCATCCGGCGCCGCAGGTGCTTGCGTGTCAACCGACCGTGTTCCAGCTAAAGGCGGCTCTTGATCGGACTGATTCTCCCGGTCCGCCAAGACGTTTGAATTAAAGCCGCCAAGCGATGAAATGAGCAATAAAACGACGCCTGTAACTGCTAATCCACATAGTTTTTTTTGCCACATATTCAGTTCCCTCAAAAAAATTGATACTGTAACGGCGTCATTTCTCCAGGTCGATCGTTACTTTTTTGATCGTACCCGTAAACTTGAAAGGCGGTTTGTAAGCATTGCTGACCGGCGCCTGCAAATCCATTCCGACATCCATAGAGTCCATGCCGAATCTATTCGGGACTGTTTTTTCGATGCGGCCCTGGCCTGCTTTCTTGCCGTTGATATAGAGGATGACAGTTCCGCCTTTGCCTGCGCCGCCGCCGTCATACTTAAAGTCCATTTTGAGTTGTACTTCACCGGTAGGAATCTCCTCGTCTGATTCGACACTGTAGTTGTTATAGGAGAACCAGTCGTAGTCATAAACGAGTTTCTCATCTTTGATGTACAGCACATAGCCGGCCGTACCTCCTCCCATCGCGAGCAGGACTCCCTCTGTGTCATTATCGGGTATGACAACGTCTGCGGTAATGCTATGCGATTTATTCTTTACATTTGGCGCATCGCCTTCGGGTAAGCGCGTGGCGCCGGGGTAGAACTCGAAGTGTTTTCTGCCCGAAGCAAAACTTGGCCGCAGGCTCACGTCGAATCGGCTGGCAAGACGGTCGTCCAGCGGCAAAACATCGTATTTTTTCGCTTCTTCCAGGAACATTTCCTGGAACTTCTTCAGCTTATCCGGTTCTTTCGCAGACAGATCGTTGGCCTGGCTAAAGTCTTCGGTAAGGTTAAACAGTTCCCAATGATCCTTATCGAATGGCTTCGGATCGGCGGCGATATCCCAGGGGGCTTTGTGAAATGCCGACGCCATCCAGCCCTCGTGATAAACGCCGCGATTACCGAACATCTCGAAATACTGGGTTTTCTTGCGACCCCTGGCCTGGGCGCCGTCATCGGCGAATGTATAGGCCAGGCTGACGCCCTCCATGGGCTTCTGTTTAATTCCGTTGAACTTATCCGGTTGTTCGATTCCGAGGATGTCCAGGATCGTCGGTGCGATATCGTTGACGTGATGGAACTGGCTGCGCAGACCGCCCTTGTCCTTGATCTTTTTTGGCCAGGAGACCACCATCGGGTTACGGGTGCCGCCGAAGTGGGAAGCGACCTGTTTGGCCCAGCGGAATGGTGTGTCCATCGCCCACGCCCAGCCTACTGCAAAGTGTGGCGAGGTCTCCGGTCCGCCCCACTCGTCGTAGAACTTCATGCTCTGTTCGACGGTGGCGTTGATGCCGTTAAGATTCATGACCTCGTTTGCCGAACCTAAGAGACTGCCTTCGGCACTGGCGCCATTATCACCGGCAATGTAAATAATCAGAGTGTTGTCAAGTTCTCCGGTCTGTTCGATAGCCTTGGTTACGCGTCCGACCTCATGGTCGATGAACTCGTAATAGGCTGCATAGGTCTCCATCTGACGCTCGAAGAGCTTATGCGCCTCGGCGTCATAGCTGTCCCATGCGGGAAGCTGTTTCATTCGCTGTGTGAGCTTTGCGTCCTTCGGGATTACACCAAGTTGTTTCTGACGTTTGAAGGTGATCTCGCGCTGCTTGTCATAGCCATGGGCGAATTTGCCGCGGTATTTTTCAATCCACTCTTTTGGCGG
>CBDUSK010000298.1:0-1889 GCA_965369915.1 uncultured Phycisphaerae bacterium | reverse complement strand
GCGGCGACGGGGTAGTTGACAGCCTTGACCTCCTCGCAATGGCCCGCAGCTGGCTTACGACCCCGGGGGATTCACAATGGAACCCCAGATGTGATATTGCTCCATCACCGAGACCGGACGGGATAATAAACCAGGCCGATTTTGCTGTCATCGCAAACCACTGGCTCGAAACCGAAAACTAAAACATGACCCCTTTATGCGGTTAAAAACCGCAAAAACAGTCCAACCGTTGCAATCCATACTTTAAAATAATATCGGGCCTTGACGGAAAATTTCTTTTGGCACTTCGGTTAAGTCAAATGACCGTTTTGACGACTTATAATAGAGTCAAATACGGAATCCCTTCTTTTTTGGAGAAATAACATGACTACACCGAAAAAATCGCCTGAATTGGCCACGATCGCAGAAGAAAAAGTAAAGGACACTGTAAAAAAAGCCGTTGAAGAAGCCCAGGCCATAGCGTCCGTCGAAAAAGCTGAGGTAGTTGTCGAAAAAGCCGTTGCCGCAGCTCAGGAATCGGCTCAGGCTGCAGCGGAGGCAATCGAAGCAACCGAAACAGCAGCAACCAACGAAGTAGAAGAAGCCGACGATATACGAAAGCTGGCTGGGGAAGTATCATTCGCTGCTAAAAGAACCAAGGAAGATGCTTTGTCTTCGTCCGCCGCGGCAAAAGCTGCTGAGATCGCAGCACTGGCCGCAAGAATGCAGGATCCAAATAAATAAACGCAATGAGTCATAGTTCCTGATCTCCCCGGTAGTCCGGGGCTGGTCCCGCCACGGGGCCGATACCGGGCAACAAAACATCAGGAACTATGGCCCATTTTCTATTACCTCTGATTTCCCGACCTTTTTCGATTATCACAAACGATCCGGTTTTTGCTTGAACACGATCCATTTTCCTGTAGGATAGGGGCATATTGAACGGCATTGTAAAAGTCCATAACTTTGAGAAAGGAAATGCAGATGTCCCCCGAACAGATCACACTTATAGCCAAGGTCAAGGCCAGGGAAGGCCTGGAAGAAACATTAAAAAACGAACTTATCGCCCTTCTCGAACCCACCGGCAAAGAGGCCGGCTGCATTACATATAACCTGCACCAAAACAGCGAAGATAAATCACTGTTTATGTTTTACGAAAACTGGACAAGCCAACAGGCACTTGACGAACACCTGCAAACACCGCATTTAAAAGCCTTTTTAGCCAAGGCCGATGCTCTCCTGGACGGCTCGCTGGACCTAACGGCCTGGCAGATGCTCGAATAGGACCTGCGCCGCCGGAAAAGTCCGCGACCCTTTATCGGACGTCAATCCCCTGACAATGCGGTAATCTATGTGTATTCGGTTCTATATCATATATAAGGCCGGCTGTTGGTGAATACCTCCCGTAAACCAACCGATATACAAGTACATCAGCTTCGATAAATACTGCACAAGATCAAGAGTGTTTTAATCCGTATTTTCAGGAGTTTTACGATGAGTGTATTGTGTAAAAAAAAGCCTTCCCTCGAGCAATACCAGATGGTCCTGCATCCGAACGAGTCCGAACCCGGGTCAAACGGAACGATCCGGCAGCAGAGCAGATCGGCCCCATGGATAACTTCCCTGTTTTCCTGGTGCAGCGAGTTCATCCCAAAACAAAGCCGACGTGTCATGTGGCTCAGCAGGCCCTCAACCTGGGCTAAAAATTTACGTCTTCGTCTGCGTAAGATAACACCAAAGCAGATCGAACGAACAAAATGGTTAAATAAACTTCTGTCAATTCTGTCAATTCCCGGCAAAGTTTTCTCAAGATCCCGCCGCCCCAGCTTCAAGGACGTCTTGTCGTCCCTGGATAACAGCAAAATCAACGAATGCTCAAAACGCGACTACAAGCCGTGATCGATAATTTT
>CBDUSK010000297.1:0-1906 GCA_965369915.1 uncultured Phycisphaerae bacterium | reverse complement strand
CATGAACAGATGGCAGAAGATAGCGGTCTTTAATATTCTCGTTATATTTTTCAGCTTGTCGCTGGCTGTTGGGGCGGTAACGGCGATAGGTATAACAATGGGCTTTCCAAAAGCTTATGCAGGATTGGGTTTTCTTGGTTTTGGCGGCCTGCTCGGACTTCAGCCTGTGCTGTTTAGAAAGGACAAGTCGAAAGTCAGCTTTGACGAACGCGACCTTTTGATCCACAGAAAGACCGCTCTGATCGGCTTTACCGCATCGTATTTGTTTTTCGTATTCGCCTGCATGGGCTGCTGGTGGTATGCAAGAGCGGACGGAATGATAAATGTACGGGTGTTGCCCCTGATAGTGGTGGGCGGGTATATCATATCGGAACTGTTCAGGTCGGCGTCGCTTCTTATCCTTTACGCCAGGGGGCCAAAGGAGGAGCATAATGAATAAGACACAAAAAGGAGCTTGGATCAATTTAGCTGGGGCGTTAATGGTTATGGGTACTTATATTGGGCTTTATATTCGGTTGTTTGTTATCAAAAAATTGCCTACAGCCTTCGGTGCTTTTTGGGTATCGTCGGGATTTTTCCTGCTACTCGGACTAATGTTATATACTATCCAAAAGAAACAAAGCCCGCGAGAAGTAGATAAGGATGAGCGTGATAAATCAATCGAAAAAAGGGCTGTGATAGCGGCCTTTGTTTCCGTTTGGATTTTGTTATTCGCCGCAACTATAATTCCGCGTTTTTTTGTCGGCATCGATGGGGCGATCCCTGTATGGAGTCTTGCATTTATCAATGTAGGCATAGTTCTCGTTGTCTTGTTCGTTTACTCTATAGCGGTTCTTGTTCAGTACGGCCGGGGGGGTAAAGATGGGCGAGAGTGATAAGGGCAAACTAACAAATAATGTTCGGCGGCTGCGTTTCGATAACGGTGAGATGACCCAGCAGCAGTTAGCGGATAAGGCAGGCGTTACACGCCAGACGATAATCGCGATCGAGTCCGGTAAATATGCGCCGTCGCTGCCACTGGCGTTTCGGATAGCGAAAGTCTTCGAACTCGGCGTCGAGGACGTTTTTAAATACGAAGATAGCGATTTTTAGTATAAATTCGGCGGTTTTGCGCTAAAGCCGGGCTTCAGGTTCGACGACAAATTAAGTGTGTACGAGCAAAAAATTACACTTGACCTAAACAGAGAATGGTTTTAGTATATTTCGGCCTTGATCAAGGGGACGAAAAAAATGGGCAGAAAACTTATATTCTGGTTAACGATATCGGCAGTCTTAGCCGGGGGCTGTTCGAAGGCCCAGGTCGTCAGGTCCCTCAAAAAGATCAAACCAAAACCGACTCCGCATGCTGCGTCCCAAACCTTAGACGGCGAGCACTGGTCCCTCGGCGACCGGGTCGGCAAAGTGATCGTGGTCAGCTTCTGGTCGACAGATTGTCCCGAAAGCAGGGAATGGGAATCCTGGCTAAAAGACGTCCATGAAAAATTCGGACACCGCGAAGATTTTATCATGGTGGGCGTAGCTGTCGATGAAGATGCCGATCTTGTAAAGGAATATTGTAAGAAGAATAAGATAGCGTGGACACAGCTTCACGAGCCGGGCAAACGGCAAAAGAACGGCCTGACTAATCTGCTAAAAGTCAAATTCACGCCCTCGGTCTGGATCATCCATAAAAACAAGGGCACCGAACGCCTCATCCGCCGCGGCGACCAGGTCGTCAAGGCCCTCCAGAAAAAACCTATCATCCAGGTCAATCTCGAAGAGATGACCATAGGAACCGAATTAGCGGCGTGGTAAAGTTCCCCGGATCCGGCGTCTTCACAGCAACGACTCAGATGCCGCTTCAAATCGACGCATCTTTCTGTTATAATCTTTTGTTCGTAAACATTCAGGAGCCGTATAAAGTATT
>CBDUSK010000296.1:0-1914 GCA_965369915.1 uncultured Phycisphaerae bacterium | reverse complement strand
GATGAAGCCATCGATCCGAGAAAAAATCTGCCAAAGGCAATGATCTACTCGGTCTGTATCGTGACGGTAATTTATGTTCTTGTTGCTTTTGCCACAGTCGTATCGGTAAAAAGCGGACAACAGGGAGTTCACGGAGAGCCATGGCAGTGGATCGGCAGCTTTAACGAAAAAGGTTTCGGAGAGGCTGTCGCCCGCCTGATGCCTTTCGGTAATTTCATACTCACACTTGCCGTTATCTTCTCGTCGACCTCGGCTTTGAACGCGACCATCTACTCTGCGACGAGGGCATCCTATGCACTCGGGCGAGACCGCATGCTTCCCCCGATCTTTGCCGCCATCCACAAGGTCCGCAACACACCATACGGCGCACTGATCTGCACGGGGCTTATTGTCATAGTCGGTGCGGTTCTGCTGCCGACCACCGATGTTGCTTCCAGCGCGAGCATCATGTTCCTGTTTCTTTTCTTCATGGTGAATCTGTGCGTGATCAAGATCCGTCGCAGCATGGCCGACGAACTTACCTACGGCTTCGTAATGCCGCTGTTTCCGCTTTTCCCTATACTGGCGATTATCTGCCAGGTCGTACTCGCGATATGGCTGGTGCACATGAGTCTTGCAGCATGGATAATCGCCCCGATCTGGATACTTTCAGGAATAATTATATATCAGGCATATTCAAGATCACGCGCCGTTACCACCGAAGAGGAGATACTCGTACTCGACGAGCAGAAACACCACGAAGAAGATATCGGAGACCGCTATTCGATCATGGTCGCCGTGGCTAATCCGGCAAATGCCAATCAGCTTATACAAAGCACATACAGACTCTGCGACGCCAAAAAAGCTCACGTAGAATTGATTCATATGGTCCCGGTTCCGGACCAGGTATCTCTGACCGATGCCGAAAAATACACCCAGCCCGGCAAAGAAGGACTGCTCGAAGTAATGCTCTCTCTTTCGATGCATTTCCCGATCAGCACGACTTTAAGATACTGCCGTAATATCGCCCGCGGCATCGTTTCGGCCATTCGCGAAAAAAAGACAAAAATGCTTGTCCTCGGCTGGCACGGCGGCCCTACCACCAACGTATTCAATCTCGGCTCCAAGATCGACCCTATCATCGAGCAGGCACCATGCAATGTCGTTGTTCTGAAGGACTGCGGAGGCAACAAGGTCTTTAAAAAAGCCCTTGTCCCGCTCGCAGGCGGGCCGAATGGAAAATTGGCACTTGAGATTGCTTCGATACTGACAAATCCGGACGGCGGAAAAGTCACTGCGTTCACCGTCGATACCGGACGCTATCAATTCGATCTCGACACCTATCTCGACGAGCAGGTTAAACAGCTCGGGATCCCGCGACATCACTTTAGCTCAAAAACCGTAAAAGCCAAAAGCCCCGTCATGGCCATTCTCAAAGAAGCCAAAAACTACGACGTAGTTGTGTTAGGTACTACACATAAACCCCCTCTGTTCCAGATCGCCAGACGTTCATTGCCTGAAAAAATTGCCTTCAGATGCTCCAAGCCGGTTGTTATTGTTAAAAGTGATATCGGGGTCAGGTCCTGGATCAGAAGATGGATCTAACTCTGACGATTTATAGACACTCCTTAAGGACCTGCAAACACAGGCTCTCAATATAGATCTTCAACAGCTTGAGTTTCTCCTGACAACTCCTGCCCGCACAGCCTGTTGAAAATCGTCATAAACTCACTTTGCTTTATGGGTTTGACAAGATATCCGCTGCAGCCTAAGCCAAAGCATTTCCCGATAGTCATCAGGTCATACGAAACTGCAAGCATCACAACGTAGATGTATTTCAGTTTAGGGTCTTTTTTGATCGTTTCAAGCAGTTCGATACTGTCAACTCCCGGAAAATCCATATCAAGCAGCAGAATATGCATTGTCTCAGGCGGG
>CBDUSK010000295.1:0-1936 GCA_965369915.1 uncultured Phycisphaerae bacterium | reverse complement strand
ACCGAGTTTGCCAGTCCCGACAGACCAAGCAAGATATCGGTATCCTTTACGTCAGCCTTCCACAGGCCCAGCGCATCACGCGCTTCACCGCGAAGTTTTATCTTGGTCCTCTGCTCGGTCATCTCACCGTCAAGCCGGACGGACTCTTTGCGCTTACGGATAACCGTCTGACAGTTATAGAAGGTAAGCGCCTGCTCGTAACCTTCCATCGCCTCATCGTCGACCTTACCATCGCTTATGAGCCGGGCTCTGAGCGGTGTATTGATCCGGTCACCTTTGTTCTTTGTCAGGTCGATATTCACCTGTATCAGGCTGTTGCTGGATGTGCCGACGAACTTGCCATCGGCAAAGTACGAATCCTTCTGGGCCTGCCTCCAGGTCTTTTCGCCCCATATCTCTTCGACGGACGCAGAATGCGCACCGCCTCTTACAAAAACTGTATTTGCCATAATTAAAAACTTTCCAGACAGGGCAAAAAAAAGAGGCGCATCGAGTTCATTCAAACCCAACGCGCCTCCGTAATAGGCTGCGATGATTACGGCACCTCAGCGGCGATCATTCCGCTTATGCCTACTAAATTTTTTTACCCTTATCTTTTCAACAAGGCCGGTTATAGCTGCTCGGCAAGCTTATCGAGTTCTTCATCACTCATCTTGCTTACATCCTTAGTAGATGCATTCGGTACGCTTGCTCCGCTCGCCGGAACCCGGCCGGTTAATTTGATCTCTTCCAGCAGCTTTGCATTAGAGACCGCCTGCTGTCTTTCTGTAAGTTCAGCGGTAAGCATGATACACCTTCGGTACTTTTCGGCCGCAGGGTCTTTTGCCTGCTTTATGGCAAGTAGATCACCTTCGGTAAGGCTTTTTTCGCCTTCTGCGATCACCGTTTCAAAGTCCAGCCCCTCACCGCATGTCTCAGCGGTAAGTTTTTCTTTGGCCTTTGCAGTGCTCTGTTTTTCACGCAGTGCAAAATCGGCCTCAGCGTTGGCCTTTCTTTCCTCGGCCATCATGGTCTTAAACTGACTTACCGTAAGCGGCTTATCATCTTCGGCTTTTCCTTCATTTTTCCCTGAAGTAGGGTTTTCTTTATCCGCCGTTTGTTTAAGCTCGCTTAGCTGTTTTTCAAGCTCCTGTCTCTTCTTGACCTCAGCCTGCTTATCAGCCAAAAGACCCTTGAACTGCTCTTCGGAGTACGTCTTTTCTTCTGTCTTTGCCTGACCATCATCTGTGGTCTGTTCATCGCTGCTGTTTTTTTCTTCATTATTCATAACAATTATCCTTTATTCTACGGGCCAAAGTTGCCCTAATCCCGGCACAAGACCCTGCCGGTACGGGTATCAGCCGATCACGCTTGCCTGCGGCTGAGTCAGGATATTTACAAAGTCCTTAGTTGGTCTAAACGGTTTACTCGTTTCTTTCTTCTTTACATTACCCGCTGAGCGCTGGACGCTTGGGGCAGATGAAACCTGTTGAGCTATCACCTCTTTATTCGCAAGGTTACTGTTGGCTATAACCACCTCAGGCGGTATCCGGTCGGGATACATCCGGGCTATCTCCAGCATGCTCATAAAGTCGGCATACTGTGCCGTCGGCGAGCTTGAGGATGATTTTACCTTGATCCCGTACTTGCCGAACCGTTTGCTCTTTAAGATACCAAGGTCAATATTTACATTTTCCTCAGATGCGATCTGTCTTATCTCGCTATCGCTGTAGACGTTGGTAAACCTGATCATGTCGACTAAGCCATGCGCTATCAGCTTCTGAGTTCTGCCGAAGTTATCGAACATCACCTCAACAACCTTCATACCCTGCGCCTGTCTTAGCTCTATCGCCTTGCCCGATTCGTTGAAACCCTCTATCATCTGTCCCTGAAGGTCAGGGTTTGCTCCCGATATTTCCTTCATGTCATCGGCGCTTAACTGTGCCGATGTAATATG
>CBDUSK010000294.1:0-1937 GCA_965369915.1 uncultured Phycisphaerae bacterium | reverse complement strand
AAGACAGCCGATACCCCAGACGATTAGGTGATATTCATCGATAAAATTTTGCAGGTCATCTAAAACCATTATTTACCTTTCAACCTTTAGCCCTGAGCGACCATCGGGAGTCGAACGGGGCAGATGGAAAATCGTTAATATTGGATAAACGCATCGCTGAGATATTTTATGATATCTTTAGCGGTCAGGCTGACCTGTCCGAGCCTTTCAGCGGCGATATCGCCCGCGAGGCCGTGGATATAAACGCCGAGAACCGCGGCGTCAAAGTTATCCAGTCCCTGGCCTGCTACAGCGGCGATCGTTCCGGTAAGCACATCGCCGGCACCTGCGGTAGCCATCCCGGGATTGCCCGTAGTATTGACATAGACTTTGGAGCCATCGGTAACGACAGTTCCTGCACCCTTCAGGACGATCGTGCAGCCGGTTTTTTCAGCAAGTGTTTGTGCCTGTTCGATGCGATCGGAAGGGGGGTCGCGTCGAAACAGGCTTGTCCAAAGTCTTTTCATCTCGCCCGGATGGGGGGTCAGGATAACCGACGCCGGCTTTTTAGCGACCCAGTCGGGATTTTTGGCGAGGCAATTAAGCCCGTCCGCATCGATAATTAGCCTGAGGTCGGCCTGTTCGATGAGCAGGGTTAGAACTTGGCGAACACCCCGGCCTTGACTTACGCCCGGCCCAAACGCTAAAACGTCATTTTGTTCGGCCTGGTCCAGCACGATCGCAGAAGCATCGGCGGATATGCAGCCGTTTTCATCTTCCGGCAAAGCTACGGTCGTATAGCAGGGCTCGATCGCCGCGACTATCGGCAATACGCTTTTTGGGATCGCCACTCTGACTAAGCCCGCGCCGGAGCGAAGGGCGGCACATCCGGCTAAAGCAGGGGCACCGCTCATTGTGATACTGCCGCCCACGATAGCAACCCTGCCGAAAGTGCCTTTGTGGGCATCTTTGTTTCTTGGTTTTAGTCTTGGAATTTCAGTTATTGTCTGCATGGTTATTCGCCTTTTGTGATCTTTCTATTGATAAGACTTGCCGCGTATGCGGCCCCGAAGCCGTTGTCGATGTTGACGACGGTTACTCCTGCCGAACAACTGTTCAGCATGGCCAGCAGGGCTGCGAGCCCCTCAAAATTAGCTCCATAGCCGACGCTTGTCGGGACGGCGATCACGGGACGATCCACCAGCCCGCCGACTACGCTGGCTAAGGCTCCTTCCATACCCGCAATGACGATCACAGCAGCTGCCTGGGTGAGGGTCCGAAGAGTCTCAGCGTGTCCGAGCAGCCTGTGAAGCCCCGCCACGCCGACATCGCAGATCAATTTGACCTGCCGGCCCATAAGTTCGGCGGTAACTTTTGCCTCCATTGCCACGGGCAGATCGGCAGTGCCGGCGGTGACGATCGCGATGAAATCTTCTGACTTTTTTTCCGGAGCCTGCTCCAGCACGATCATCCGTGCGAGCTTTTCGTATCTGGCCTTTGGGAACTTGCCGGTAGCTGCCAATGCGTCGAAGATATTGGGCTCTGCGCGGCTGGCCAGGACGTTATTACCTTTTTTTGCGAGACGTTCGAAAATATCGATGATCTGTTCGGTGGTTTTGCCGGGGCAATAGATAACCTCCGGGAAACCGCATCGGAGCTGGCGATGGTGGTCGATACGGGCAAAACCGAGGTCCTCGAACGGCAGATGGCGGAGTTTTTCAACAGCTTCATCGATGTTTATATCACCGGCTTTGACCTGGGCTAATAATTTTTGTAATTGTTCGCTATTCATTTTAATTATTCTACTAATTATAACATAATAAGTGGTGCTTGAAAAACACTTTTAAAGCTTTAATTCTTCGCGTAACAAAGACCCATCGCAGGGGGGGCGAAGGTTTTTTTTGTTTAATATTGCATAAATACGTTCTTTCGAAGTCATAATTCACCATGAAGAAATT
>CBDUSK010000293.1:0-1984 GCA_965369915.1 uncultured Phycisphaerae bacterium | reverse complement strand
GATGTTATCGATGTTGACTGGATGGTTCCACTGGACAAAGCCAGAGAGAAGATTGGCGACGATATTGCTTTGTGCGGCAACTTTGACCCCACCGCTGTGTTGCTGCAAGGGACGCCGCAAGATGTTGCAGACGCGGCTGCAGATTGTATTAATAAAGGCGGCCGGCGTTTTATCCTCATGCCCGGCTGTGAGGTCCCGCAAAACACACCCGAAGAAAATATCCGGGCATTCTGCCCATCCCAGGGATGCCTTGTAGAAAGTTTGTTAACCAATTGAAATTGGAGATTTGCAAATGGTGCAAGACAAGAATGTAACCAGACGGCAATTTATAAAAGCTGCATCAGTGGTGACAGCTTTTACCATTGTTCCACGACACGTTTTGGGTGGGTCAGGTCACACCGCACCCAGCGACAAAATAAACATCGCAGGCATCGGCGTAGGCGGGATGGGGTTTGGCAACCTAAAAGCACTCGAAAGCCAAACAATCGTTGCGCTGTGTGACGTCGATCATAACTACGCCGGCAAAGTTTTTGACAGATACCCAAACGCAAAGCGGTACAAGGACCATCGCAAAATGCTGGCTAGCCAAAAAGACATTGACGCGGTGCTGATCGCAACACCCGACCACACGCATGCGATGATAACGATAGACGCGATGAAAGCCGGCAAACATGTTTACTGTCAAAAGCCGCTTACCCATAGCGTCAAGGAAGCACGCGAAGTTGCACGCGTCGCCAAACAAACCGGCGTCGTAACCCAGATGGGCATACAGGGACACTCCGCCGAAGGAATTAACCTGATATGCGAATGGATATGGGACGGAGCCATCGGCCATGTAGAAAAAGTTGAAGCATGGTGTTCGCTGGCCTACTATCCACCAGGCCAGGCCTACTGGTGTACCACGCATTACGACATCCCCAAAGAAAAACCACCCGTCCCCGAAGGCCTCGACTGGAACCTGTGGCTTGGTCCTGCTAAGTATCGAGATTATCATCCGACCTATCACCCGGGCAGGTGGCGGGCGTGGTATGACTTCGGATGTGGTATGATGGGCGATAGAGGTGTTCATACGCTTGACTCGGTTTTCATGGCGCTAAAGCTGGATCAGCCGACGGCGATAAGTGCTACGGTTTCCAATCTAAACGAACAGACCCACCCGATCTCTTCGATAGTGAACTATTATTTCGCCGCTCGCAAAGATTTGCCGCCAGTTAAGCTTACCTGGTACGAGGGCATTCGGGCTCCTCGCCCCGAAGAGCTTGAGGACGGACGCAGGATTCCCGCAGAAGGAGGCATACTGTTTAAGGGCGACAAGGGCACGATCATGTGCGGCATCTACGCCGACAGCCCCCGAATTATCCCGGAAGCAAAGATGCGAGCTTACAAACAACCACAAAAAACACTGCCCCGTATAACGACTTCCCACGAAACCGAATGGGTAAACGCGATCAAACAAGGCCGAAAAGCAAATGCCGACTTTGCATATTCAGCTCGATTAACAGAATTCGTCTTGCTGGGAAACCTCGCAAAAAGAACACAGTCAAAACTATACTACGACGCCAATAATATGAAAATAACAAACAACGAAGAGGCTAATAAATTTATGTAAAGGAAATACTATTTTTCCGTTTTTAATTGTAAAGGGACTGGCTTTTCTAATTGAATATCAAATCTGTCTCGAAAAATAAAGGTTTCCGGCTTCATGACGCATGGCAGGATCAACCGAGAGCCGCTGGGCATCGATGGTATCTTCATACCCTGCAAGACGACTGTAACCCGACTCGCAGCAACACAGTGAAACTCTGCTGGGTGCCTTAAGCAGCATCCACAAGCCCTATACTATCATATCCTTACTTTTTTACACGGTTTTACTTGGGAAATCCGGAATTAAATCTTAGCGGGTTTGTCAAGGTTTTGGTTCGTTTTCGCCGATGTTTTAAAATATTAAGAACCTAATAGCCGTAACAACCGTAAAGGGAGTAAA
>CBDUSK010000292.1:0-1993 GCA_965369915.1 uncultured Phycisphaerae bacterium | reverse complement strand
CAAAAAAACTGCTCCAGTACGTACGCGACGAGGCCCATCGCTTCGCCCAGCATTACCACCATATCCTGAGAAGCAAAAAAATGTTGAATAAAAAATAACCGATTGAGATGTCGATGTTTACCGTCCATGCAAAAAAACATGTTGACCAAAAGACTCCTCGAAAGAGCAGCGGCAAAATCACTGCATCCTTGACGGTCTAGTCGGGTATGATCAGTTTTGTTCCGGGCCTGACCGTGTTCGCATCCTTGACCGTCCCGCGGTTAGCCTCGAATATCTTTCGCCATTTGCCGGCCGATCCGTAATACTCATAGGAAGGCGAATCCCTGTTTTAGCCCCAATGACATTTGGCGTCCGGTTCTTTTTGACGCTGTCAAAAATATCCGGTATCCGACGTCCCCATCCATCCGCTTCTCGGCCCGTTCCAGTTTTCCACCTCCCGATTGTTCATTAAAGGCAGATTCTGCTCGGGGTCGATACGTCTCCACTCGACATGGCCGTCGCCGAACATCTGGCTCCTTCCCGTCGCTTTTGGATTTGGGTCATAAGCGGTTCTGCTGGGATTCCTAAAACTACCTTCGTTCCACGACCAGCCGTCTTTGCCGTGGTTGTACCGGTAGGCGCCGTCGCTTGTGTCCAGGTTGAGAATCTCGGCCATCAGGAGCTTCTGCGAACTGAGTGTTTCTCCGACGAGCACTCTCTTTGCATTCGGGCTGCACTGTGCCGGGTCAAGCACATCGCCGCCTGCGAAATAACTATAGGCGAATTCCACGAAGTCGTGATTAGGCCAGTTAATATTCTTAACCCAGTCCTGCATGAACTCACCGCTGCAATTGACACACGTGATCATATCCGTGGCGTCGCCGTCGTCAAGATAAGAGGGGCTGAATGCCTCGATATAAGGGTTGATCCCCTCGATATTCCACATCGTCCTGTTGGCGTTATCCAGTTCGGGCTTGTCCATGATATAGTGAGGGTAAGGCCTGCCGCCCCAGTATTTCACCATAGACATGATCTTGTCATTGTTGTCAGTGTTGTACAACTGCACTGCAATACCCCATTGCTTAAGCCGGCTGCGGCACTTAACTCGTATAGCTGCCTCTTTAGCCTGCCTAAGCGCCGGCGCGATTATTGCCAGCAACAGGGCGATGATTGCTATTACGACAAGCAGTTCGATGAGAGTAAAAGCTTTTTCTTCTTTCATTTTCCTGTCCCTTTATCAGCCGTGGCAGGCCACGGCGCCAGCCGTATCTGTCCACCCGCCCTCCACTTCCTACGTTCCGATCCTCATCCTGATACTCTCACATATTATAAGCTACCAGATTATATATTGACTGACATTTCCCATTTGGTCGTCTAAAAAACATAATTTAGCTCCTTCAACATCAATAATTTTACCAAGATCACCTTGAACTGTCAAAGATTTTCATTTTCGAGGCAGTTTTATCGCAAATTTGCAGGAATGCATGGTTTTTTGTGTCCCACCTTTCTGCTAATATATAGGTTCTCCAAATCAGAACAGTAAAACTGGCTTGAACGGTCTCCATAAGCTTTATACTATCAAAATGCAGTTCGTTTGTCACGGTATATACCAATCCGCATAAAAAAATGCGCGTTAATGCGTGGGTAAAACCTTTTTTTGCAATAACTTATAAAGCCAACAACGCGCAAGGAATAATACCATTTGGTATTACTTGGGAAATGCGGGATCAGACTTTTTTGCGAGTGATCTTTGCGCCGACGGCGTTGAGTTTTTCTTCGATCTTTTCATAACCGCGGTCGATGTGATAGACACGACTTACAACGGTGGTTCCCTTAGCGGCAAGACCCGCCAATACCAATGCCGCCGAAGCCCGCAGGTCCGACGCCATAACAGGTGCGGCGACGAGTTCTTTTACACCGGCGACGATTACGATGGCGCCTTCTTTGCGCAGGTTCGCAGCCATCCGGTTCAGTTCGGCAACGTGCATGAAGCGGTCCGGAAAGATCTTCTCCG
>CBDUSK010000291.1:0-2059 GCA_965369915.1 uncultured Phycisphaerae bacterium | reverse complement strand
GACGTTTACGTTCGGCCCCGGCGAGCGGGAGCCGTTCGAGAAGCTGCAATCGGTCTTAAACAAGTACAGGCTTTCGGATGACTCAGGAGACGATCTGCCGAAGGGGATGTTCCGCTGCGGGTGGATCGGTTATTTCAGCTATGAATTAGGCAGGTACATCGAAAGGATCCCGGCGACGACGGCGGACGACTTGGGATTAGGGCTTATTCGTCTTTACTTCTACGACCGGGCGATCTGTTATGACCATTCGGAAAAGGCCTGGTGGGTGATCGCACTTGAGGCAGAGGGTGAGAGCGAGTGCGGCGCCGAGAAACTGGCGGGGCTTGAGAGATTACTAACAGAAGCGGAAAATGCGGTTCCGGTAATACCTGCTGCCGGCAGTATCGAGATGGTGGACCTTTCGAAGTTCCGGTGCAACATGAGCAGGTGCGATTATTTTGCCGCGATAAAGAAAATAAAAAGATATATCTTCGACGGGGACGTATATCAGATCAATTTTTCTCAGCGTTTCGAGGGCGATTACACGGTTCCGGCGATCGATCTTTTTCACTGGGAGAACAAGTACAATCCAAGCGGGTTTTCAGCTTATATCGGGGGGGATGATCTTGCGGTCGTAAGCGCATCGCCGGAGATGTTCATAACTATCCGTGACGGGGTCATCTCGACCAAGCCGATCAAAGGGACCCGTCCGAGGCTGACCTGCGGTCCGGGGGCAAAACAAATAAACGAAGTAAACTTCGCCGAGTTAGTGCAGAGCGAAAAGGAGCAGGCGGAGCTTAATATGATAATCGACCTGGAGCGCAACGACCTGGCCAGGATATGCAAACCCGGGACCAGAAGGGTGTCCCAGCCCCGGACGATCGAAGTTTATCCGACGGTTTTTCACGCGGTCGCCACGGTCGAGGGGGAACTTAGAGATGCACATTCGCCATCGGTATTTTGTGACGTTCTCAAGGCGGTATTTCCGGGCGGGTCGATAACGGGGGCGCCGAAGATACGCTCGATGGAGATAATCGACGAACTGGAACCGACCCAGAGAAGCGTCTATACGGGGAGCATCGGGTATATCGGCATCGACGGCAACGTGTGCTTGAATATTGCCATTCGAACGGTTATCATCACGGACTCCACGGCCTACGCCCAGACAGGAGGCGGGATAGTGGCCGATTCCGACCCACAGGCAGAATGGGACGAAACTATTACAAAAGCAAGGGCGCTACTTGCAGGGATAACAGCGGTCAATAATAAGGCTTTGAAAAAGAATGGAAAAAGTTTTTCTTAACGACAAAATAGTCGATGCTTGTGAGGCTCATATATCCGTAACGGACAGCGGGCTGCTTTACGGCATGGGTCTGTTCGAGACGATGCGCTGGGCCAACGGCAAGGTCTTTGCGATAGAGGACCATCTTGAACGGCTGTTTAACAGTATAAAGGTTTTGGCGCTGCATAACAGTTATGACAGGGATCATATAAAAGACGCGATAAACAAGACAGTTGAAGCGAGCGGTCTGGCGGAGGCCCGGGTGAGACTTACGCTGACGAACGGAACACCGTCTGCGGAAGGGAAGATCGAACCGACTTTGTTAATTACCGCGACAAAGCTTGTGCCTTACCCGGATCAGTATTACGAAAAAGGGACAAAGGTCATTCTGAGCGATTTCAGGCAGAACGGCACCGACCCGATGACGGGGCATAAGACGACGAATTTTTTTGCCCGGATGTTAGCATTAAATATCGCCCATCAGAAAAAGGTGGCTGAGGCATTATGGTTCACGACCGAGGGCTATCTGGCTGAAGGATGTGTGAGCAATGTTTTTTTAGTTAAGGATTCGGTGCTTTACACTCCATCGCTCGATACGCCGGTGCTGCCGGGCGTGATGCGAAAGGCAGTTTGCCGGGTCGCAAAAGAAAAATCTATCGAATTAGTCGAAAAGAAGCTTATTATCTCCGATCTTTTAGGCGCTGACGAGGTATTCTTAAGCAATGTAATAATGGCGGTCCTTCCGGTGGTCGCGGTCGAGGCAAAAACAATAGGCGACGGCAAGGTGGGGGCGGTAAC
>CBDUSK010000290.1:0-2099 GCA_965369915.1 uncultured Phycisphaerae bacterium | reverse complement strand
CCTGATTCCCACGATTTTCGGACACTTTCGCCATCGGAAACTCTCCCTTGGCCGAGATATTAATCGAGAAGTGCCCAAATTGCAAATAAAAACATATTTTCCGAATAAAGGACCGAAATCAAGCCAAATCCTCGGTAAGGACGGACGATAATACCCCAAGTTTTACCACCAGCCTGGCTCTTTCGATATCAACTTCCCGACCGGTCTGCGTGCTATAATAACCGCTGGCGATAACTATTTCCTTGGCTTTTGCGACTATTGTTTCGGCTTCATGCAGTTCCATTCCCTCAAACGTTATCACATCGTAAGCAAGCACGGTAACATGATTTTCACTGATCCGGGCGAACCCCCCATCGATCAAAAAGAACGCATCGTCTCTATCGGGGATATTCTTTACCTGCATAATTCCCCGGCCGAGCTTGCAAAGCATCGGGGCATGATTTCGCAAAACACCCATCAGCCCGTCATGGACCGGCAGCAAAACTGACCCCGCCCTGCAATCAAGCAATTTTCCGGCGGGCGTAAGCAGCACGGATCGAAATGTTCCTGCAGCTAATCCGACCATAAGCGATCCTGGTTATCTTCTCTTTACATTATCCTTTGCCTCATCGACCGTTCCGATATACATAAAGGCCTGCTCCGGCAGATGGTCCCAGTTGCCCCCGCAGATCTCTTTGCAGCTTTTTACCGTCTCCTCAACAGCTACATATTTGCCGTCCAGACCTGTAAACTGTTTTGTAACCGTAAAGGGCTGAGAGAAGAATCTTTCAAGTCTCCTGGCCCGGGCCACCGCGGTCTGGTCGGCTTTGCTTAACTCATCGACGCCAAGGATCGCGATAATATCCTGCAGGTCGTTATATCTCTGCAGATATTCCAGCACCTGCTGAGCGGTCTGGTAATGTTCTTGTCCGACCACATTAGGATCAAGGATCCGCGAAGAACTTTCCAGCGGTTCGACCGCAGGATATATTCCCTTTTCAGTGATCTTTCTGCTCAGCACGACCGAGGAATCAAGATGGCTGAACGTTGTCGCAGGCGCAGGATCGGTAAGATCGTCAGCGGGGACGTAAATCGCCTGTACCGAAGTTATCGCGCCGGATTCAGTAGAAGCGATCCTCTCCTGCAGCTGTCCCATCTCGGTTGCCAGGGTCGGCTGATATCCCACCGCTGAGGGTATCCGCCCCAGCAGGGCAGAAACTTCCGCGCCGGCCTGGCTGAAACGAAAGATATTATCGATAAACAGCAGAATTTCGGCTCCGCTCATTTCGCACAGGTGCTCAGCCATCGTCAGAGCGCTAAGGGCAACCCGAAGTCTTGCCCCGGGCGGCTCGTTCATCTGGCCGAACACAAGGCAGGTCTTGTCAAGCACCGTCGTTGCCGTATCCCCTATCCTGGTCTTCTGCATCTCCAGCCAAAGGTCGTTACCTTCCCTGGTCCTTTCGCCAACACCGGCAAAGACCGAGTATCCGCCGTGCTCGGTCGCGATCCTTGCGATAAGTTCCTGGATCATCACGGTCTTGCCGACGCCCGCCCCGCCGAAAAGGCCGGTCTTGCCGCCTTTTACGAACGGACAAAGAAGATCGACGACTTTAATTCCCGTTTCAAACATCTCGGACTTCGCCGAAAGACTCACGAACGCCGGCGGCTTACGATGAATAGACTTTTTCAGTTTCGTCTCTACCGGCCCCCCGCCGTCGACCGGTTCGCCGAGAAGGTTAAATACCCTTCCGAGAGTTTCGACGCCCACCGGAACCTGAAGAGGTTCGCCGGTATCTATCACTTCCATACCACGCCGAAGTCCCAATGTGCTGCCGAGAGCGACCGCCCGGACCCTCCCGCCGCCGAGATGCTGCTGAACCTCGCCGACAAGTTTGATCTGCCGATCTTCAACTTTGCCGGCAACCGTGACCGCGTGATATATCCCCGGAACCCGCTCCCCGGCAAACTCTATATCGAACACACTGCCGATGACCTGTATTATCCTGCCTTTATTCATAAATACTTAACTGACTCCGGTTAACTTTCAATTCTTATGTAACGACACTTGCTCCGATTATATCCAGCAGTTCCATAGTGATCTGACCCTGCCTGGCCCGGTT
>CBDUSK010000289.1:0-2109 GCA_965369915.1 uncultured Phycisphaerae bacterium | reverse complement strand
TGTACTGTGAGTATTTGAATCTCGGCCGTATACGCCGTAATCGCGAAAAAGAACCGCTAAGACTTTAGTAAACCTGTTCGATGGGCAAAGTTATATAGAAAGTAGTTCCAAGGCCGGCTTCGTTTTCTACGCGTATATCACCGTTATAGGCTGTTACTATTCGTTTCACTATGGCAAGCCCTAAAGACGGACTCATGCCTTCTTTAACAGGCTCAAAAAAAGGCTCGAACAAATTGTCCATATTTTCAGATGCTATGCCGCCGCAGGTATCTTTGAACTGAAGACATATATTATTGTCTCTTATTTCACAATTTATCATAAGGCTGCATGGTTCTTTTCCATCTGCAGAATCTATGGCATTTTGGATCATAACAAAAAAGACTTGTTCTAATTCCCGCTGATTGATAAACATACAAGGCACTATATCTATACCCGTAGGAATTAACTGCAGTTTGTTACGCTGGGCCCTTTCGGCAAAAACCGCAATGATCCTTCGTACGATTTGAGAAAGATCTATTGGTTCGGCAGTCGGCTTCGGCGTTATTTGGGCAGAGTTGTAAAATTTGTCGATCGCCGAAATTGCTTTTGAAACTTCTGCGAGGCTTTCTTTTATATTTCTTGTGATTTGCTCTGTTTCCCCCGGCGTTTTCACATTACTCAATGCTTTGTTTAAGAATACCCGACTGACCGCAAGGGGCTCCTTGATCTCCTGGACCATCTTGTTACTTAGGGTTCCCAATTCCGCTAATTGTTTATATTTGCTCATCTCGTCACGATATTTCTCGAACTCAGCCTGCACGGCCACTCGAGGTGTAATATCGACGAACACCTTTATAATACTGGAAATTTCGCCATCCACATCACGAAGAGGACTAACGCAGACTTCAAAGATCGAATCTTTAATTTCCAAAGTCGTAACAATTTCTTCACCCCTCAGGGCCCGGTCGCTGCTTTCTCTCAACTGTTTGATATCACCGAAAACATCTGCAACTTTCCTGCCTAAAACATCCTTGGGATCGAGTTTCAATGTATCGAGCCCTTTGCCTTCGATAAAAGTGATGACATGATTTGCGTCCGAGATCAAGAGGATAACAGGAGACTCAGAGGCAATGGTTCGGAAACGAAGTTCGCTTTGACGCAAGGCCTCTCTCGTTTCCCAGTGAAATATGCTCAGGACCCTGGTGAAATTGTAAGCCAAAATGACAGCACAGATACTTCGGAAAACCTGGATAGGTACACCGACCTTAGCCGTGAAAACCGTATAATTAAATACAGAAGCAGGAAAAAAATCTGCCGGAGGTACAAATAACCCGGCAATAACAGCATAAAAGAAGAACACCGCTGTTGCCAACTTCAGATTTTGCAAAACACCCGGCATTTTTGTCTTCTCAAACTCAGAAAACTGCAAAGTCAGGGCATAACCCGTTAATAAGCCTCCGGGAATACAAAGTAGATATCGAGACCACACATCCCACATCAAGCTCGTGTGAGAACCAAACCAGAAAACCGCAGCCCAGATAATAAAAGCTAAAGGAGTTATCAAAACATATTTTTTATTTTTGCGAAGCGCAATGCCTTTTGCACCAAAATGAACCAGAAAAATAAAGGACAAAGGCAGAGTTAACATTCGAAAGATGTCAAGAACTGTCGTCACGGGAGGTTTTCCGATAAGGATAAACAGATCCAGCCATTCATTAATACCGTGAAGCACACCAAAGCAGGCGATCAGGTTCAATAGTTTAGCCAGCCTGAAAGCACTGTCTTTCTTGGGATACAGAAATATTGCAAATCCCAGGACAAAGAAAGCCAGACCGTAAATGAAGAATATATAAGTCACAAATTGATTTCCTTAAACGCCTATAAATAGACAGAAAAAGACCTACTTAATAAAGGTAGCAAATCTCATGCAAAAAACAACTTATTTGTAATTGTTTTTCTTGATTTTTTATTTTATAGGCCCAGTAAGCCAAAAAGACGTGTATGAACTTGTCGATATGTTTAAGATCGTTACTGAATTTGAGAATACTTCTCAAAAAAAAGAAGTTGAAGCACAATGCCCAGGACTGGAGTCGAACCAGCACGTCCCAAAGGACACTAGCCCCTCAAGCT
>CBDUSK010000288.1:0-2115 GCA_965369915.1 uncultured Phycisphaerae bacterium | reverse complement strand
CCCTGACATCACCGAACTGAGCCTTGCTGAATATGTCTGTAGTCCTGCCCTTAGGGCCGTTGATTATAACACCGGAACCAAGTCTGACAGCAAGGAACTTTTGTCTTTCGGGATCCTTCAGGGCATCGCCAACAACCTGCCAGGTGCCGGTATTCGGGCGCCATGCGGAAAAGTCGGCGCCGACCAAACCTACGCCCGGAAACATCTGTGAGACTCCGTCGGCGGTTATCGAGAGCCCTTCTAACTTGCCGCCGTCAAGAGTCCGCAGACGTGCGCAGAATTTCCAGAAACTGCTGCCTTGTGTAACCTTGATCAGGAAAATATTCGAGCCTTTATTTAATGTTACTTTGACTTTATCGTTACCGGGCTTCGCGGATCTTACGGCGTTATTGGCATGGACGACATGGCCGTTCACCCAAACCTTTACCCCGTCATCGCTGCCAAGTTCCAGCATGACCTCCTGGGGTTTCGGTGAAATAACCTTTGTGATCAGATACGCAACACGATCATCCCCGCCGAAATGCTCACCCAGATCTATCATAAACGGCCTGTTACCTTCGATCGAGATCGGGATAATTCGCCAGTCGAGGTCCCGGGCACCGCTGGTTTCCGGCGCAAAGTCCATGTCAAAAAGATCGGAACCGCTTACGTCCTTTTTAGTATAAGGGCCGGAAACCCGCCAGGTAACAAGGTAATCTTTAAGCCCGGCGAATTTTTCAAGTACCTGCTTTGCCCGGTCTTTGAGAGAATCGTTCTGCGAAGTCCGGATCACTTTTTTCAGCACATCCTTTGCAGCCTGCGGGTTACTGCCGCCGGAAGTTTCAGCAATATTAACCGCTGCGGCCTGGGCTTCCTGCCGCAGTTCATCGTCATCCAGATATGAAGCTACGACCTTGATAGCGGCAGAGGATCCGGTCTCGGCAAGCCCGGACAGGAGCATCTTTTTTTCGGCCGCATTTGCGGCCAGGTTCATCCCCGCAACATACATTTTAACGGTCCGTTCCGGTGGACGTGAACTTTCAAGACCCAAAAGACGAATGTAACCGCGAAGCGCAAGAATCCTGTGTTTTTCATCGTCCGTGGTTTTAACTACATTTAACAACTTTTCCAGCGGATTTGGGTTAGGCCATTCGCTCAGGGCACTGACAGCGGCATAGCGTATATCAAGGCTTTTATGTCCGAGTGACTGGTAAAGCAAATTTAAAGAACTGTCATCACCGATCTTACCGAGTACATTGATAAGAGAACTTCGAGGCCCAACCGCCCGGACGATCCGCAGGGCAGCAAGGATAATTCTTGCCCGCCGGTTACTTTCCGGGATTTTCCGAGCGACCGCGGCGAGGGTTTTTTCGGCTTCTTTTTTCTCGCCGGCACCTTCGATGTTTATCAGTACATTTATAAGATCTTTCAATTGCGCCGGGGCCGCGATCTGTCTGAGGGTTTTTTGCGATTCGATCCGCACCTTCTTGTCAGGATTTTTAGCGGTTTGTAAAACCGTATCCGCGGCAGAAAGGATATTTCGCTGAGCAACAGCACGGATCAACTCGACTTTTGTTTTAGGATCGGCTTTGGATATTTGTGCAATTATCGCTTTGTCAACCTTATCACCGCGCATATTATAAAGACTCTGTCGAGCGGCGGCGCGCTGATCGCCTGTTGTGTTCGCGGCCTTTCGAGCGAGCAGAGCCACATCGGATCCACCGCCGAGTAAAGCCAGCCCTTTCAGCCCGGCAGAGCTTATCTGTACATCCTGACTCTTTGCCGCGGCAACAACAGCCTTCCTGGCGGCAGGATGGGCCCTTTCGGCAAGAGCTGTTATAAGCTGGACCTGACCGGCCGGGGGGAGCTTAGGCAACTGCTGGGCAATAGCTATTATTTCCTTTTCGTTGTTAACTTCACTTACGAGCATAGAGGCCACGGCCTGGATTCGAGGGTCTTTTTCCTTAAGCGCATTTAGAATGATCTTTCCGTGTCCTTTTTTAGCGGAATAGACCTTTCCCCTCAGCGCAGCCAGGCGAATGATCTTCGGTGCCGACGAGTCATAAACATTATCATAAATATTAAACGCTTTTTTCTTTTTATCCTGCCTGAGCAGGTCCTCGGCACAATTCAGAT
>CBDUSK010000287.1:0-2147 GCA_965369915.1 uncultured Phycisphaerae bacterium | reverse complement strand
TCCCAGCCCTTTACCTCGTCGAAAGCCGAGTCAAGGTATTTCCGAGCGGACATTATATAACTCGAAGTATACTGACTGAGCTCGTTGGTGCCCCGGCGAGCGTAGAGCATGGTTCTGATCGCGACTACTTCTGAAATATCATTAGAAAGGAGCAGTTCTTCGATCGCTTCGTTCCAGAAAGTATCGATGGTCTCGACGTCGCCAGCGGTAAGTGAGCCGCTATTTAACGTCCGCTGGCGGAGAATGTCGATTAGTTCGGTATCAACTGCCAAAGCGGAAGGAACGGTCCCCAAAATAGAAACAAGCACAAATATCGACAAAAACTGACTTTTCTTGATCATATGTTAGCCTTAATCAAATCAACTTATCCGAATCCAGGTACAATAATATTGCAAGAATACCCGAACGAGCGCTAAATGTCAAGGCAATTTGGCCTAAACTTAGGGGGTTTCTTGTAAGCTTTTCCGCAGTAAATCCTTGCCAACCCCCCGATCCATACACGCCCAGTATGTTATTTCCTTCTCCGCAGAACCTGTCCTGAGCGAAGTCGAAGGATCAAACCACCCATACCAAACAACAGAAGCGTAGCAGGTTCCGGGACGACATTTATGTTCATATATACCGGGTCATAGCCGAAAGTGTAATCATTGATAAACCCGATAGTAAAGGCCGTGTCGTTTTCCCACAAGCCGGTAATACCGACAATTTCATCAATACCGTCAAAATCCTCATCGTCATATAACCATGACCAGCCGGATTGACTGTAAAGATCGATATGCTTTGTAGCTGTATTTTGAAGACTGTCAATATAGTTGATGCTGCCGCCCTTGAGAACTGCCGTAGCATTTTCATCAATTCCGAGAACATCGGTCATGCCATCCAAATAAAGCAATTCACTATAGTCGTCAAGATGGATATCCCATATTCCACCAGTGTACCAGTCACCGTTTATGGGTATTGAAGTATAACGCACTTCGAGACGGCCGTAATTTCTTATGTCAATTACATCTGCTCCTCCTCCCTCGACGATAAGGGGCGGATCATAACTGAACCATTCCACTCCGTACTCATATTCACCCGCCGTAATAAAACCGTCACTGTAATCGGCAAGTGAAACAGAGGCACAAACAGCTATCAATAAAAGATACGGCACTATTCTTTTCATTTCCTTCTCCTTCCGGAATATAGGCGTATTATACCAAATTCATTCTTTTATTTCAAGTTTTTTTGGTATCTTCCACATATCTTTCTTTTCTTATAAATAATTATCCCTTCCCCTTTTTAGCGCGGATTTTTGGTTCAAATGCAAGGCGTTTGCCTTTCCCTATACCGGAGTCGTACAGTTGTACATCGAGGATTAGGGATAAGGCAAGTAACGCAGCAGTTGACCAAAAAGACCGCTAAAAACTGGAGACAAATAGTCGAGATAACACAAAGTGCGCAGGCACTATCTTGCTATTCTGTAAAAAAATAAAAAAATTATCTCCTTATTTAACAAGCCTTTATGGCAATTCCCAAAATTTTTTTCACCGATTTTTGCATAAAACGCGCAGGTTCATCCTATTATAGAGGGACTGTTTTTTTGTAAAGGCCCGGCCCGGCTCTTTGAAAACTAAATACTGAACGCCAAATGACAGGCCGGATTCCTCTATAATGATCAATAAACAATTATCTTTTGATCAATTACAAAGGTCTTACCTGGCGAAAGTGAAATTCTACGAAAGCTTACGTACGAATTTATAAACAAAATATGAAAAACAAACCCAATGGTATGTTATTCAAACCCCATTCTAAGCTTAATAAGGAAGATTTCGACAAGTTTGAGGGACCCTTTTGTGAAAAACAAACCCAATGGTATGTTATATATTAACTAATTTTTCTCTTATGAAAACTGAGTAGGTGCGAGGCTCTTTAAAAACTGAATACTGTTTTTACCAACGCCGCAAAGGCGGTTGCCTCTTTTCGGCATATAAACCTCCTTTTTTCGGCTTGTGATGGGTTATTTTATCCGTCGATTCAGTCGATAAAACCTGAATAACCGGTATTTATGGATAAAGTTTTGGCCTCATAAACGAACACAGGGCTCTTGGAAAGAGTATCTTATGCCGGAACGGCTGAGGAAAAAAGTCTTGGCAAAAAAGCCCGCA
>CBDUSK010000286.1:0-2166 GCA_965369915.1 uncultured Phycisphaerae bacterium | reverse complement strand
TGTTGCAGATTTCAAATTTGCAGTGTACTATGACTTGCATTGATGCGCTGAAATAATAAAGGAAATAAGAAATGAAACAGACAGTAATAGATTCTATCGCTATTCATAAAAAGCTTCTTGCCGAATACGAAGCAAGGTGTGTAGATACGGTAGTTGCCGCCGCAGTGATGATAATCGATAGTTTGGGCAATGGCGGTTGTATTTATATCTGCGGCAACGGGGGTTCTGCGGCAGACGCCCAGCATATTGCAGGGGAGCTTATCGGCAGATTCAAGCGTGAAAGGAAAGCTTTTCCGGCTGTAGCATTGACAACGGACACTTCCGTCCTGACCAGCATCGGTAACGATAACGGTTTCGAAGATATCTTTACCCGGCAGGTTGAAGGTCTGATCAGGCCCGGCGATATTCTCTGGGCTATTTCCACCAGCGGGGCATCTGCAAACGTTGTGGCGGCAGCGAAAGCGGCGAAGGAAAAAGGCGCCAAAATCCTGGCCTTTACCGGCAAGGAAAAGACGGAACTGGAACAGATCTGCGATCTGTGTCTCAGTATCGCCGCACCGAATACCGCTGCGGCGCAGGAGATACATCAACTGGCATACCATACGATATGCGACCTCGTGGAACAAAAGTTTTGCCAAGATAATCAGAACTGAACATCCTTTAGGACGCGTGGGTGGAAATCCGAGCCGATCGGCATCGGGGTTCAAGAAACGGGCGCCGGGTTTTCCGGTTATTCTGCTCTTCCGATCTTTAGTTTCGATGCGGAATTACTCGCGGCGACCTTGCCGGCATCGGTAAGCTGTTTTTCCATCTTTGCCGGATTGTGCGAACGGTTGACCGCCTCTTCCCTGTCGATACAGCCGTTAAAATACATCTCAGCAATACTGTGATCCAAAGTCTGCATCCCTATTTGTCTCGATGTTTCGATAATGTTCGGGATCTCAAAGACACGAGCCTCGCGTATGCAGTTACGGATCGCAGCGTTACAGATCAGCATTTCCGTACAAGGGACCATTCCGGACCGATCGATCCGTTTGAAAAGTGTCTGAGAAATAACCGCCTGCAAAGTATTTGCAAGCATGGCACGAATCTGGTTCTGCTGGTCCCCGGGATACATATCTATAATACGCTCGACGGTCTGAGATGCACTAATCGTATGAAGCGTTGAAAGTACAAGATGCCCGGTTTCTGCGGCCGTGATCGCGGCGCTCGTAGTTTCTATGTCTCGCATCTCTCCGACAAGGATGATATCAGGGTCCTGCCTGAGAACATGTCTTAACCCAAGTGCAAAATCCCTGCAGTCAGAACCTATCTCTCGCTGTTCGATCATGCACTGGTCGTTTTCAAGGGCATATTCGACCGGGTCTTCGAGAGTGATGATTCGTTTTTGGTATTTTTTATTAATCGTGTTGATTATCGAAGCAAGTGTGGTGCTTTTTCCCGAACCTGTAGGTCCCGTTACGAGTATAAGCCCGCGCGGCAGATCCACAAAATCGTTAATGATGGGGGGCAAGTTCAATTCTTCGATCGTGGGAATATCACTTGGGATGACCCTGAATGAAACGGCAGCTGAGTCTCTCTGGAAACGGGCATTGACACGAAACCTCGTACCATCGGAGATCTTCGTCGAGAAATCGAGATCTCTTTCGGCATCGAACCTGGTGCACTTCTCGGCACCGACCATATCAAGAAGCATCTGCCGGATATCTTTATCTTCCACAACCGGAAAATCCATGGGCACAAGTTCAGTATTGATCCTCATTATCGGCGACATGGTCACATTAAGATGCACATCCGATGCACCGGCCTGGACCGCTTTTGCCAGCATCAACTTAACTTCGACCATAATTTTTTCCTTTCATGGCAGGTAAGCGACGTTTAATCGCATATTAACACAATATTATTAATATATTCGACTTGAATAACGGCCGGCATAATCAACCGTTTTTCTGGAAATCACCCACAAAAACAGGTATGTCCCGGCATATTAATAAAAAATATCCCTAAAACAGGCTTATTAACCTGAAATTTAAGTTTCGAGGATTCTCCACTTCAGGCCTCGGGCTTTGGGCCAAGGTATTATTGATACGGGCGAGGAAGAAATTTTCGCAAACGTCCTATAACTATAGCCTGAAAGAAGGATTCTTTTTGTTTGCGTTTGACATC
>CBDUSK010000285.1:0-2208 GCA_965369915.1 uncultured Phycisphaerae bacterium | reverse complement strand
GACCTGAGATATCGAACTGAGATGCAATATCCCGACCCAGCAGAGGTATTGCAATGGCAGCAGGAAAAATTCGATGAATATTTTGCCGATTCGACCGTCGAACGTCTTGGGCTCGAACGATTGAAAAGAAACGCAGAGATCTGTTTAAGGAACTTTTCAGCCGATTAAGGCGCCAGGAAAATATCCTCATCGTTAAAGGGCATTTCACTGCCGGAGTAAATATTCTTTCCTTTGATCGTAAAGATATCATCGCCTAATATGATCCGGATCTTTTTAAACTGTGCGCTGCCGTCACCGAACAATAAATTCTGCCCTTTGCCTTTATGGTTTGTGCTCATCATCTCCATGAGTTGTCGGCTGATAAGGATCTTTGTAAACTCATCGGACTCTTTCAACAGGTCCTTGTTCTCGACCAGGCTCTCAAATACAGGATTCAGATCGGAGAGTATCACCATCTTCGAGCCTGCTTTTCTGAGCCGTCTTGCCGTCTTATCGTTCATTAACATGAAGCTGAAATTCATGGATCGTCTATTGGGAAAATCGCTGTATCTGCGTACCTGGGCAATATCCAGATTGGCCGGCTGACCGTCCTTTCTGCCGGGACAAACAAAATCTTCACTTTTTACATATCCGCCTTTGACCAAAAGCCAGATGTGACGGGTATTAGATTGGTTCTTTACGCCCTGATCGCCGACTTTCCACCAAGGGGCCCCTGCCGTCATCTTGACCGCAGGAAGCGCACCATTGTGGTCATTGGTATAACCTGCTATCCCGGCCCCGACTCGGGCAAGACCCGCATTACAGCTTTTACGCCATGCGATCTGACGCATATTGGAAGTGGTTGGGAAATATACACCGGCAACGACCAATATCACTGCCGCTACAGCAGCGACTTCCGCAACATTTCGCCAGAAACTTTGCCTTGTCGTAGCAGCCATGCTTCGGGCCTGCGTGCTCTTATGCTGTTCGGTGGCAAGGAGGGTTTCGAGCCTGGCCTGTTCGGCAGAAGCTGCAAGTTTAAGACGGGCGATCGTTAAGTCCACAAGGTTCTCTGGACAGGGCTCATACTTGATATGGTCTAATTGCGTCAGTGTCTCTTCAAGACGGGAATAAAGCTTTGCGGCTCTCGGGTCACTGGCGATCATATCACGTGCCCGTGTGATACGGTTTTCGTCCCCACAGCGAAAATAAAAATCGAGAATAATGTCTTTTTCTTCTTTGTTCAGACTTTTCATAGGGTATATTAGCTCCTGTTTATAGACTTCCACTTCCTTGTAAAGTGCACAACTGCCGTATGAAGACGGCTTTTAACCGTTCCAATAGGTATACTTAGTATCTGGGCCATTTGTTTGTAAGAAAATTGCTCGAAATACGCTAAAATCAAAATTGCCCTGAGATTTTCGGGCATATTGTCGATAATTTCCCTGACACGGGCGGCTGTTTCGTCTTTGGAGACCTCCTGGTCAGGTGTGGTTTCGTAAGAAGCGAGTATATTTATCACGTCATCGACGGTCGCTTCTCCGGAATCGGCTATGGAGCTGAAACTGACAGAAGAATGCCTTTGCATCTTACGAAGTGTGTCTTTGGCCTTATTTGCGGCAATAGTGAACAGCCAGGGCCTCAACGGCCGGCTGAGATCAAAACTGTCCTGACTGGTATAAAGCTGCAAAAATGTTTCCTGGAACACGTCTTCGACTATATCCTGCTGGTTTAAAAAACGCCTTAAAAATCCGTAAAGAGGGTTTTTATAACGACTTACGATCTCCACGAACGCTCCTTCATTGCCCTGCCTGTAAAGCAGGATCAACTCCGAATCAGAATATTTGCTCAGGGACGAGTCCATGTTAGAACCCTAATATGTGCGAAATTGATCATACAAAAACCAACATTTTACTGGTCCTGTTCGGCCGTTATTACCTTTGCGGATTTTATAACAACAGGCTCGGCGGGGACATCGCGCATACCTTTTACGGTAGTGGTCTTGACGGCCGCTATGGTATTTACCGTATCCATGCCTTCTATCACTTTGCCGAATACCGCGTAACCCGGGTTACGGCCTTTGACGTAATTTAAAGAGGCGCTGTCCCTGTAATTGATAAAGAACTGGCTTGTGGCGCTGTCAGGGTCGTCGGGTAAACGGGCCATGGCGATCGTTCCTCGGTTGTTCTTAAGGCCGTTTTTGCCTTCATTGACGATCGGCCGATGCGG
>CBDUSK010000284.1:0-2213 GCA_965369915.1 uncultured Phycisphaerae bacterium | reverse complement strand
GGGTTGCGACACTGTTTTCTCTGATCGGACACTTTTTAAATATCAATTTGGGACATAAAAAATAATATATTTATATTCGTCCGATAAAAAACTTGATTTTCTTGAATGATTATTATACAATACTTTTTGGAGGCGTGTGGAAAGCTGGTATACATATCAACTTTTCCCACCAAAATTTCAGATAATGCGAGAGAGGGTTAGCTGCTGTCCGTAGATTTAGACCGCGCAAGTTATGGAGTTTGTTGCTTAGGTGAGCAGTGTCAACGACAAAGATTTAGCACAACGGAATGTGTTTAAAACCGAAAAAAACCGAACAGTTTTAGAGGGCTCGGTCAGCGCTCGAAGTGCCGCTTCACAACAAAACACCTATCGAAACTTTATCGGTTCTTCCGCCGCTTTCGAATCCATTCTCGAAACTGTCCGCACCATAGCTTCAAGAAAATGTTCCGTCATCATCACCGGCGAAACCGGCACAGGCAAGGAGATCGTCGCTCGTAAAATTCACGAATCCAGCAGTCGCGGTGATAATGTCTTCGTGCCCGTCGACTGCACTACCCTCACAGGCCAGCTCTTCGAAAGCCAGTTGTTCGGTCATGTAAGAGGTGCTTTTACCGGAGCCATCGATAATACACTTGGTTTCTTCAGGGCCGCAAATGGTGGCACCATTTTCCTCGACGAAATTTCCGAAATCCCCCTCGAACTACAGGCAAAACTCCTAAGGGTACTGCAGGAAGGAATGGTTATTCCCATCGGCTCGACACAGGCCTTTCCCATCGATGTTCGGGTCCTCTCTGCTTCCAACAGCGACCTGCGGCAGATGGTGAACGATAACAAGTTTCGAGCGGACCTGTTTTACAGGCTCAACGTCGTTGCTCTCGACGTCCCCCCCTTAAGACAGCGAACCGAAGACGTACTCCTGCTGGCAAGATACTTCCTCGATAATCAGGCAGACTTTTACGATGAACCGAAAAAAACACTTTCGCCGGCCGCTGAAAAGATTCTGCTTAATTACTCCTGGCCGGGAAATATCCGGGAACTTGCAAATGCCATGGAAAGGGCCTATGTCTTAACCCCAATTAATGTCATCGAAACCTCGGCATTGCCTTCCGAGATCATTATGGCTGAATATACCGTTCAGGCAAACGCCCCACTGCCAACGCTTGATGACACAAAGCGAAAGCTCATTACCGATGCACTCAAAATAACCCGTGGTAAAAAACTCGCCGCCGCAAAGCTCCTCAATATCGAGCGAAGAAGGCTCAACCGAATGATACAAAAACTCAATATCTCCGTCTCACAGATCAAACACGGTTCCTGAACACAAACAAAAACCCTTTTGCCTTACTGCCACAAAACTGCTCGAAATCATCATCGCCGTAGTTGTGCCGGAAGATACAGTTGTAGATATCCGGTTTGTCAGGTATGCAGACTAAACAGTGTGATATCATCCTGCAAAGGATAGGGATGACAAAACTCCTCTACTGCTTTAAGGATCAGTCTTTTCAAGCCCTCAGCCGATCGATCATCAGCGCTTTTAAGCAGCTTTTCCAGTTGTTTAATACCAAACTCTTCGCCGCGGGGGGATTTTGCATTGATAATGCCGTCTGTAAAAACCAACAATTGAATATTTTTGCCAAGCTTCTGGACATTTTTCTTAAAAGATGCGCCATCACTGCCAAGTACCGGACTATCTGTTTGTCCAAGAGGCGCCAAAGTTGAACAGCCCTGCAACACTATAGGCTGTAAATGCCCCGCATTTATGTATTCAAGACTTCCCGTCGCAGGGTCGAATAAACCCAAAAACAAAGCGATAGTCTTCCCCTCGGATAAATTCGGTGCTAAATGATGGTTAACAAGTTCCATAACTCCGGACAGTTCATCGACTAAAGACATTGTAGTCCGCAGGATCCCCCAAAGGCTGGACATGCACAGTGCCGCTGGTAATCCTTTATCGGACACCTTGCCGACGGCGAACATCGCTCGCCCGTCCTTGCCAAGCCAAACATCACTGTAATCGCCGCCCACCCAGATCACCGGCTTATAGAACAGGCTTAAACTGACGCCGCCTGCATCCTGTGGTACTGCAGGGATCAATCTCGAGCGTATATCCTGGGCCAGTGACAACTGATAATCCAGAATACTTCTTTCCGAACTCCCCTGTGAATGCAGTAATGCTTTACGTGCCAGAACGGCTTTCCCGGAGACCTCCTTTA
>CBDUSK010000283.1:0-2266 GCA_965369915.1 uncultured Phycisphaerae bacterium | reverse complement strand
CTTCAGCGTAGAATTGATCGAACTGAGCATGTCTTTGGGCAGAACACCACCACCTTGCCGGGCGACACCGGCAGCGATCGCCGCTAATACTTTAGCAGAAAGCTTAGCGGTGCTGAGTTTATTATCACTGCCTAAGTCGGTCATTTTTACAGGTGCTACTTTAAGGGTGAGAGTATCGGCCTTACCGGGGATAGGCAGCAGTTTTACCTTGACCGCGACATTTGAGATCTCAAGATTATCAACATGGAGCTTTTTACCTTCAGTATCCGGCTCATCGGTTGTACTTTTGGGAGCGGTTTGGCCGGAAGGCAGGGCGTTTAAAACATCCTTGAGGTTATTGGTCAAGCCTTTTTGCTCGATCACCATCGTCATATCTTCAAATCTTATCTCCTCAATTTTGACTGTATCGCTCAACAGCGAAGTAACTGTGACATCTATATATGCTCCTCCAATGTTAAGTAGTTCAGGATGCTGATAACCGGGGGGGTTATCGATAACAAGGTCCCTGAGTTCAAGTTTACCTCTTAGCAATGACAGGGACAGATCGCCGATCGTTACATTAACTCCAAGTGTTTTTGTCGCTGCGGTTTCGATTCCTGCCTTGAGAGCACGGTCGCCGAACAAATGGATCAGCGTCACAACAAGGATCACTAAAACCAGTACAATGATGATAATTGGCTTGAGCACTTTCTTTTTCATAATATTTCCCCTTTCATTTTATTGGTGATTATTTTTTAAGTGCGTCAATTAACTCTTTCTGGACTTTAAAACCAAGTTCTTGTGCTTTTTTGACGTGTTTTCGTGCGAGATCATATTGTTCTAACATATAATAGTTTATAGCAAGTGCGTTATGGGCGGCTGCGTTTTGGGGATCCATTTTGACGACGGTCAAATACTGTTCGGCTGCTTTTTCGTACGACTCCATGTTCGAAAAGGCCACCCCAAGATTGTAGTAAAGTACGGAATTGGCAGGTTTGATCTCGACAGCTCTGAAATATTGCTCGGCCGCGTCTTCATATCTTTCTATTTTGATATATGCGTTGCCGAGATTCTGTAAAGCGGCTACCATATCCGGCTCGATTTGAAGCAGTTGGAGATAAGTCTCGATCTCTTCGGCGGTCTGGCCGAGTTCGTTATAAGCAAGAGCCAGTCCGAAATAGGCATTACTGCCGTAAGGCTCGAACGCTATTGTAGTTATAAACTGAGTTATCGCATCGTCATATCTGCCGCTGTTCAAATAAGCATACGCCATATTTCCATTCGCCCCGACCAGATCGGGCTCGAACATAAGGGCTTTGCGGTACTGGAATATGGCAACGTCGTAATCTTTCATGTCCATATATACATCGCCTAATTGTTTGTAAGTCTCGCCGTCATCAGCTTTGATGTTTATTGCGGTTTTCAATTCCAGTACGGCCTTGTTGAAGTTTTTTTGTTTCCGGTATACCGCTGCCAGATTTCTGTAGGGTTCCACAAAATCAGGCTTAAGCCCTATCGCTTTTTTATACTGAAATATCGCTTTGGGTAACTGTCCGGTCTGATTATAAGCATTTGCGAGATTATTGTATGTTTTGTGATCACCTCCTACGATATCCAAAGCCGTAAGATACTGTTTTATGGCATCGTCCGGCCAGTTTTTTTGCAGATAGATATTGCCCAGATTAGTATGAGCTTCAGCCAATGTCGGGTTTATCTGAACCGCTTTTTCCAGGACTTTTAATGCGTTGTCAATTTCGTCAACAGTGCTGTAGCTGTTGCCGAGATTATTAAAAAAACAGCCGAGAGTCTGAATTTTGCTGAGATTTTTCATATAGATAGTGCCGTTATCTTTTGGCGGATTGAATTTTTCGAGGTAGTGATCGTCGGGAGCATATCGGCCTTTGCTGGTCGTTTCGATATTGATTTTTTTCCGGCCGTCATCGTACCTGACAAAAAAATGCCCCGGCACGACCACTCCATAAAGCTCAAGACCGATCCTTTCGGCAATCGACAGATAAAGCACTGAAAGACTGAGACAATAGCCTCGCCTTTTATCTATAACGGTATGCAAAAACAGGTCCTCAGGGTCGTCGGCAGTCTCGACCGCCTCGAATCCAAGCTCGTCGAAAATATATGAATTGATGATGCCGATCGCCCTGAAGTCAACGTTCAATCTTTCCTCTTTAAGCCTGTCGAGTATCTCTTCTGACATCTCGTCAACTTTATTGCGGTACCGATGCAGGGTTTTCGGACTGCCCCACTGATTGGAAAGTATTAAAGCTGCGGT
>CBDUSK010000282.1:0-2278 GCA_965369915.1 uncultured Phycisphaerae bacterium | reverse complement strand
GCCTGGCCTGGGTGGTTGATCCGGTAATCAAAGGGATATCAAAGTCGCCGGCAATGCCCTTTAGTTGATCTATGTACATGCCGATTAAAAGGACCTGCTTGTCCTCGTGAAGGGCCAGAATCCGTCGAACCACCTGTAGTTTTGCAGGATTTTCAGATGAGATGCGAAACTTTTTTCGTTTATCGGAGACTGCATATGGCATTCGCAGATCTTCAGGTAAGGGCATTCGGATTTCGAAGCACCTGGCCTTGGCAATCCATCCCTGATCTTCCATCTCTTTCCAGGGCACATCGACCTTCTTGGGGCCGATCAGGGCAAAAACATCCTCCTCCTTGCCATCTTCCCTCACAAGTGTGGCGGTCAGCCCCAATCGCCGACGCGCCTGCAAACCTGCTGTAACCTGAAACACGGGGGCCGGAAGCATATGAACCTCATCATAAATAATCAGGCCCCAGTTGCGATTGTCAAACAGTTCAAGATGAGGAAACTCTCCTTCCTTGTCCGGGCGGTATGTCATGATCTGGTAGGTTGTTATTGTAATCTGCCGGAT
Source organism: uncultured Phycisphaerae bacterium (assembly GCA_965369915.1). Lineage (GTDB taxonomy): Bacteria > Planctomycetota > Phycisphaerae > Sedimentisphaerales > Anaerohalosphaeraceae > CBDUSK01. The sequence continues at coordinate 1,728 of CBDUSK010000282.1, read as the reverse complement.
CTCCTTTACGGCGCCGCTGTACTCCCCGATGTCAGCATCGCTGAGATCTGTTTTATCGATAAGCTCGGCCTTCCATTGCCTGATGGCCGTAACACTGGTGGTCAAAATAAGGGTTGAGGTTTGAAGCTGCACCATACAGGATATTCCCACGATGGTTTTTCCTGCACCGCAGGGGAGCACGATGACACCCGCGCCGCCACGTTCGCTGCCGCCCGCGTAAAAGGTATCGGCAGCCTGTTTCTGGTAAGGACGAAACATGAATCTTTCACCGGCCTGCGTAACATCGAGTACGGAAAAACTAACCTGCTCTCCTTTAATATAACCGGCAAGATCTTCAGCAGGATAGCCGATCTTTATAAGGACCTGCTTGATTTTACCACGGTCTGCGGCCTTGATAAGAAATTCTGTTTCTGAAAGTCTGTCCGACAACAGGCCACTGGCCGACTTACTGCGGGCGATCTCCTCTGCAAGCGGTTCGGTGTCGGCAGAGAGCACGAGCCCCCTTGAATCGGGCAGTATCCGAAGGCGGCCGAACCTGGATGCAAAATCATCGATTTGGACGAGTACGTGTTCCGGCACCTGGTATTTTGAAAATCGGCAAAGCGAATCGGAAATTTCATCGATAGGGATGCCGGCGGCCCGGGCGTTCCATATGGAAAGGGGCGTAATTCGATAGGTGTGAATGTGTTCCGGGGACTTTACCAGCTCCGCAAATCTGACCAGTTCATTCCGGGCCGCTTCATATCGCGGGCTGTCAACTTCCACCAGAACGGTGTGATCGCTCTGAACGATCAAAGGGTTGGATGGTTCGTATGTCGTCATATCTGTTCTCTCAATTGGGGCACGATATATCCGATATCCGCCAGTGCTTTTATAAATTCTTTTTCTTTTCCGGGCAATACGACAATATATCCGTCACCGGCCGGTAGGCACATCTTTGAAATCTTTGTGTCTGAAGATATCAACCGAACCAGTATGGGATCCTTGCACGCTATTAAATGAGCCCTTCCTGAATAGCTAAGCGGGGTTGAGCGCTTTTTTGCATCATTTAGCAGTACGGTTACGGTTTCCGGAATCGGCTCCGATGATCGGGACTTTAGAAATGTAAACACTTCTTCTGTTTCCGTCCCACTTTGTGCGGCGTCAAGCAGCGTCCGGAGAGAAATCCGCCACAAGGATGAAGAAACCTTCTTGCATGTCTTATCCAAAAACAGCTTATCCGCCTGGGATATGGAAACAGCATCGGTTACGACAATCTCGTGATTTGGCAGCACCTTTAGCACCGGCCTGGTCTTTAACGCCGGAGGATAATATTGGTCTGTTACACCCAGTACATAGGCCCCCAGTGAATTGATGCGAATATATTTCAGGCCGTCATATCGGCTGAGGAATTCGGTTCCGTCCATTCCCCATGGGTTGGAATAATCTGAAAGCGCTCCGGCAGGATGAATATATGCCACATCAATCAGTCCCAGAGTGGCGGCATATTCAAACAGGAAGGCGAGAAGATAACGGCCTTCAACAATTGACCAGTTGCCATAGTCGTCAAGACGACCGTACTGGGGATCGCAAATATATAGTTTCCAGGCATAACGGGCAACATTAAAATCGAGGCCTTTTGAGTGCATAAAGCGAATCAGCTCTTCAAGCTTGACCCATCTTCCGGGCATACATTGACATAGCGCCTCATTGATAACCGGCCTTCTTGCTGATGGAGCAGTAAGGGTG
>CBDUSK010000281.1:0-2319 GCA_965369915.1 uncultured Phycisphaerae bacterium | reverse complement strand
GGGCGTTTCGCTGGGGACCGGTCAGTTGTGAATGCATCACCGCTATCCGCTCGAAACGTTTGCTGAACCGGCCGATAGTCTGCGTCGTCAGCGCGATTTCCGGCAGCAGCACTATCGCGGATTTGCCCTTTTCGATGGCCTTTTGGATCGCGCGGATATAGATTTCGGTCTTGCCGCTGTCGGTAACACCGTGCAGCAGGGTAACGCCGAAGTTTGCAGCATCGAGCCGGCTGTTTATTGCCGAAAGCGCTTTTTGCTGGTCATCGTTTAATATTATTTCTTCGCCCGCCTCCGCCGCCGCGGCGCCCTGAGGTACGGCCGGAGGTGACTTAAAGACCTCACGCGAAACGATATTTATTAACTCATTTCTGGAAAGTGTCTTTAATACGCCCTCCCTGCACTCAGCTTCCAGAAGTAGTTCGCTCTTTAGTATCGCATTTTCAGGATCAAAGGCCGGGCGCGCCTGCAAAATATCTATCACAGCTTGCTGCTTTTTGCTGGTTACTTTTTTCTCCGCAGCTTTTGCCAGATAAACATACTTGTCTTTTTTTAGTCCAGCTCCTTTTTTGACCGCAGCCGGTACCATCGCAGCGAGGACCTGTCCCAGCGGACAAACATAATAGGTACTTATCCAGCGGGCAAGAGCCATTAACTGTGGATCCAGCAAAGGCTCTTTATCGATTACGGACTTTACGGCTTTAAGTTTAAAGCCGCGGTCTCTTTGCGACTCGGCCGGCGACAGGATATCTACACAAAACGCTTTTTGGAGCTTATTGCTTCTGCCGAAAGGAACTTCTACACGCTGGCCGATTTGAACGGGCCAGAATTTATCAGGAACTATATAATCGAATTCGTTATCGACTCCCGATTCGAAAGCTGCACGAATAACGTGACCGGCACTGACTCCCTCCGTCTCATCACCCCCGAACAGGTTACCGGTTTTATATTTAGTCATTAGTTTTTAGTTCATAGTTCGCAGGCTATCGGCTTCGCCGATTTAAAGTTTTTCAGCCGCAGATAACCAATACCGGAGGTTCCGGTTACATAGCTTATCCGTGAAATCAGCAGTTAATTATTCGAACAGCACCGACAGTTTCTTTTTGTTTTCTTCGTTTATACTTTCCGGTTTGCTCCAGACGGCAAGCTCCAGACTTTTTCTACAGCCGCAGTTGTCGTCGCACAGGTCGCCGTCGGTATTGAGGACGGCCTTTATCAGCTCGATAGCGTTATTGGTAGCCTCTGTGAGATTGCCGATTATCTCTTCCAAAAGCGCCTGTTTGGAAGCCCCCGGTTTGTGGGGTTTCCAGCAGTCATAATCGCTTGCCAATGCGATAAGGGCATAACAGATTTGCGCTTCTCTTGCCAGTTTCGCTTCGGGCATCGCGGTCATGCCGATAAGATCGGCTCCCCATTTTCTGTGCATAAGGGATTCTGCCCGGGTGGAAAACTGTGGGCCTTCCATGCAGACATACGTCCCGCCGTCGTGAGTTCTTGCGGCTGTTTCATGGGCGGCTTCGAGTATTTTTTCGCCCAGACGCCAGCAGCAGGGGCAGGATAATTCGCAGTGCACCGCGGCCAGATCGCCGAAGAAACTGCCCTGCCTTCGGAACGTCTTGTCGATAAACTGGTCAACCACAACGAGGTCTTTCGGCCTGATCTCTTCGCGCAGTGAGCCGACCGCACCGCTGGCAATAATACTGCGAACGCCGAGTTTTTTTAACGCGAAGATATTGGCTGCGTACGGCACTTCACTGGGGCTGAGCAAATGCCCTTCGCCATGCCGATTGAGAAATGCTATTTTTCTGTTGCCTATCTTTCCGATGAGTATACCGGCACTGGGTTTACCGAACGGTGTTTCAATATCCTCGGTTTTTGCATCTGTTATATGTTCAGCCAGAATCCCACCAAGCCCCGAACCGCCTATTACGCCGATAAGTTCTTCCGCCATTTCGCTTTCCTTAAAAGTTTGACCTGAATATGTTTGAGCGTCTTGTAATATTAAAAGTCAACAATGCAAAATAGTCAAGAAATTGTGTATAATACCGTTTATGAGCCTTACTGAAGCCATAAAACAAAAAGCCTTGGATCTTGGTTTTGATGCGGTCGGGATAACCGCGGCGCAAGCTATAGAGCCCTGCCAGGCCCAATACCTGAAAAACTGGCTTACGGCTGGGTGTGCGGGGCAGATGCGGTATATGCACAATAATATCGAAAAACGAACGAATCCAGCCGAATTACTGGACGGCGCCCGCTCGGTGATCTGCACGGCGTTGAACTATCGGCCGGAAAATTCAAATGAAAACTTCGGCCCTTCCAGTC
>CBDUSK010000280.1:0-2321 GCA_965369915.1 uncultured Phycisphaerae bacterium | reverse complement strand
ATGCGACAGATCGGCTCACGCGATGAAGCCAGGATAATCAGCGGATTCGAAAGCTGCGGACAGCAATGCTGCTGCACACGTTTCCTTAAGATATTAGAGCCGGTGAATATGCGGATGGCAAAACTGCAGAAGGCGACACTCGACCCGTCGAAGATATCCGGCCACTGCGGAAGGTTAAAATGCTGTCTTCGCTATGAAGACGATATCTACAGAGAGCTGAAGGTCAATCTGCCAAGGAAAAACGCACAGGTCAAAACCCCGGCCGGCCAGGGCAAGGTAGTAGACACCCAGATTCTTACCCAATTGGTCGTGGTGCAGTTCGAGTCGGGAAAAAGGGAAGCGTTCGGCCTGGAAGATATCACGGTGATCGATGAAAAACCCAGGACCACGGGAACCAAAAGCAAAGATAAAAGACACAAAACCATAACAAAAGAACAAGACTCCGCCCGGCGGAAAGATACAGAAGCCCCAAAAGACGTAATCGATGATAAACGAACTGAAAACGAAAAACCCGACGAAACCGGTGTCAGTGAAAAAAACTCGCAGAATAACGGCAACAATAATAACAAAGGCGACGGAAACAATAACAACTTCCAAGGATAAACTATGGCACGGAAGATCGTGGTTACTTCGGCTTTGCCTTACGCAAACGGCCCCATCCATATCGGACATCTCGTAGAATACCTGCAGACAGATATATGGGTCCGGTTCCAAAAACTTAACGGCAATACCTGCTTGTATTTCTGTGCCGACGATACGCACGGAACCCCCGTCATGATCCGTGCCAGAGACGAAGGCATCAGCCCCGAAGAGCTCATCGACAGGGTGCACGGAGAACACGTAAAAGACTTTACCGGGTTCTGTGTCCGGTTCGATAATTATTATTCCACCCATTCCGAAGAGAACAGACACTTCAGTGAGCTTCTGTACAGCCGGGCCGTGGATAACGGCTCGATCGCAAAAAAAAATATCGAGCAGGCATATTGCGAAAAATGCGATATGTGGCTGCCCGACAGGTATATCCGGGGAACCTGTCCCCGGTGCAAGGCCGAAAACCAGTACGGAGATTCCTGCGACACCTGCGGGGGAACACACCAGCCGACCGAGTTGATCAACCCCGTCTGTGCAAAATGCGGCGATCAGCCCGTCCGCAGGAAAAGTATTCACTATTTCTTCAAGCTGGCCGATTACGAAGACAGACTCAAAAAACTGATCGAGTCCGGATACACCCAAACCTCCGTGCTGAACAAACTCGATGAATGGTTCAAGACCGGCTTAAAGGATTGGGACATCTCACGTGACGGGCCCTATTTCGGATTTAAGATACCCGGCGAAGCCGACAAGTTTTTCTATGTCTGGCTCGATGCCCCCATCGGCTATATGGCTTCCTGCAAAAACTACTGCGACAGTCATGAATTGGACTTCGAGGAGGTTTGGAACAGCGATGAATATGAACTCTATCATTTCATCGGAAAAGACATAATGTATTTTCATGCTTTGTTCTGGCCCGCGATGCTCCTCAGCGCAAAATTCAAGATCGCCGACAAGCTTTTCGTCCACGGCTTCTTAACCGTCAACGGACAGAAAATGAGCAAGAGCAAAGGGACCTTCATCAAGGCCGAGACTTACCTTAAACACCTTGACCCGGAATATCTGCGATACTATTACGCCTCCAAGCTCACAAATAACATCGATGATATCGACCTTAGCTTCGATGACTTTATCGCCAGGGTAAACTCCGACCTCGTCGGAAAACTCGCCAATCTCGCTTCGCGTTCGGGCCCGATGCTGACAAAAAAACTCAACGCCCGGTTAGGCACGCTCGACAAAGAAGGTATCGAGTTGATAAGCAAACTCCAGGCCGCGAAAGAACAAATAATCGAGAATTTCGAACAGCTTCAGTATGCCGCGGCGATAAGGATCATTGCATCGCTCGCTGATGAATGTAACCGTTATTTTGACCTCAAGCAGCCATGGGTCACTATCAAAACGGACCCCGAAGCGGCAAGGACCACCCTTACCGCTGCGATAAACGCCGTTAAGATACTTACGATCTATTTGAAATCCGTCTTGCCTGAATACGCCGAAAAGATCGAAAAATTCCTGAATATCCCCGCGCTCAGTTTCGCGGATGTCGATACTGTGCTCGAGGGACACAAAATTAAAAAGTTCAAACGTCTTATTGAACGCGTGGAAACCGAAAGGGTCGAAGCAATGATCGAAGAAAGCAAAGAATCTGAAATCCCAATAGCCCGGCAAGCCCAGCCGGAAGAACCCATCGAACCGGAATGTACGATCGAAGATTTTATGAAAGTCGATCT
>CBDUSK010000279.1:0-2331 GCA_965369915.1 uncultured Phycisphaerae bacterium | reverse complement strand
GCGATGGGGCGGTGAGATCTATTTTTCCATACCCGTAAGTGCCGAACTTGAACCAGACGCCCGAGATGTGCTCGAGGCTGGGGAACTTGCATACTGGCCGACAGGCAACGCATTATGCATATTCTTCGGGAAAACGCCTGCTTCACAAGCCGATGAAATAAGAGCGGCGTCGGATGTGAATGTGTTCGGCAGGATAAGCCAGGACCCGGCAAGTTTGCATGATGTTGAGAATGGGTCCGAGGTGGTTGTCGAACTTGTTGAATAAGCATGAAGAATTGAAAAGTATTAAAAAATAAAAGCCCGGGTCGACGAATCGAACCGGGCTTTTTTATTGTCATTAGCTGCTTGTTATCTTAAAAGTCCGATGGGACTGAACAGTATGTACAGCAGAACGGTAACGACAACAACCAATATGCCGACGATTTTCGCGCCGCCGGAGGACTTAAGATCAATATCGGTATTCTTTTTGAATACAACCGGTTCTGCCAAAGGTTTGAGAACGGTAATAACGGCCATTACTGCCATGCAGATAGCAAGACAAAGAGCCATTCGGTTGAGGAATTGCACGCCCGGGGCATACAATTTAAGCAAGCCATAAGCAACGATGTTGGTCAACAGGCCTGCGACGCCGGCAATAGGCGGGGCCTTACGCACGATCAGGCCGAATACGAACACGGCAAGGATACCAGGTGATATAAAGCCCTGACCTTCCTGAATGATAGTGAAAATACTGTTGCTTATCTTGGGATCGCCAAGCTTCGGAGCAAGTGTGATCGCGATAACTGAAAAGACCACAACACAAATACGTCCTACCAGAACGATACCGGATTGCGAGGCTTTGGGCTTGATGTATTTTTTGTAGATGTCCATTGTGAAGATCGTCGAGGCAGCATTAAGCATAGCGGCTAATGAACTAACCACCGCACCTAACAGAGCAGCGAGAACGAAGCCTAAATAGCCTTTGCCTTGGGGAAGAACGTTTCCTAACAATTGTGCCATGGCGGTATCGTACTTATAAGCGATGAATTTTTCTGTCGATTCGTCAGCCTGGGCAACTGCGGCAGCAGCAGCTACTTTGCCGTTGTAGACTTCGACTTCCGCGGCGAGTTCAGGAAAGGCACTTGTCCATGACTTGTCGTCGGACTTAAACACGGTGTATTCCGATACGGTGACAGCATCGAATTTAGATTGTTCCATAGGTAATACATAAACGTTTTTTGTCTTGCTGTCTTCCAAGGCTTCGGGGCTGTCATAAAGAGCTATCATGAATCGGCCCGGCGACCAGAATGAAACGGTTTGGTCGGTAGGAGACTGAATGACATCTACTAATTTTGTTTGTGGGTTTGCCTTTAAGTAACGGGCCATTGTAACGGCGTTATCCGCACGGCCTTCAAGCTGCATATCTTTTGCGAAAAGGTTAAAGGCGATAATGCCGGGGATAACGATAACAAACGGAATAATAAGCTTCAGGGAAGCGGCAAAGACGATACCCTTTTGACCCTGTGCCAGTGACTTCGAACCTAAGGTTCTCTGTGTGATGTACTGGTTCAGACCCCAGTAATAAAAGTTCGGTATCCATAAGCCAAGCATAAGAGCGGTCCATGGCAGAACGCTGTCATTTCTCGGCAGGAACATATTCATACGCACTTTATTCAATTCCCAGAACCGGTCGATAGCACCGGTACCTTCTGCAAGAGGAGTGATGGTTACGGCACCTGTGCTTACGTCGAGTACCGAGGCTGCTTCTGTGACGTTGCCGAGTTTATCGAAAGCGAAGTACATAATTACTGCACCGCCGATGATAAGACCGCTGCCCTGCAGGAGGTCAGCCCATGCACATGCTTTTAGTCCGCCGGCTGCGACGTAGATCATTGCGATAAGACCGATCACCAATGAGCCCTGGGCAAGGGTTACGGTATGCCCCATCTTGCCGGCAAGTGTGCTGATCGTCAATGCTCCGGAATATGTTACAGCGCCTAACAGCAGCATGTAGATAAACATCGTTGCTATGGCCATGATCGTCCGTGCAGTTGCGTTATATCTGTGCTCCAGGAATTCAGGCATTGTGAAAATGCCGACCCTTAAGAAATACGGCAAGAAGCAAAAAGCCACGACTACAAGTGTCACAGCCGCCATCCATTCGTAACTTGCGATCGCCAGGCCGACGTGGCTCGCGGCGTTACCACTCATGCCGACAAACTGCTCGGTAGAGATATTTGCCGCGATCAGCGAAAAGCCGATCAGCCACCAGCTAAGACCTCTGCCTGCAAGGAAGTAGTCCTCGCTGGTCTTTTCCTTTCGGCTTTTGAGAAGACCGAGACTGATAACAGC
>CBDUSK010000278.1:0-2332 GCA_965369915.1 uncultured Phycisphaerae bacterium | reverse complement strand
TGTTTTTACTACAGGGTTTTCATGCAGAGATCTATACGCCGCTCGGCGTTCCAAAGGCAATGGAAAAAAAGTCATCGTCATAGGTTTTGACGGTATGGACCCGCGCCTTTCTGAAAAAATGATGGACGCCGGAAAACTGCCGAATTTGGATAAGCTCCGCAAGCTCGGAGGATATCGCGTTCTCGGAACGAGTACACCGCCGCAAAGTCCGGTAGCCTGGGCCAATTTCATTAACGGTGCAGGACCAGGCAGTCACGGTATATTTGACTTTATTCACCGTAATCCTGAACGACAGTTTGCCGGCTTATTTATGTCAACTTCAGAAACAGTTGCCGGCGAAGGTTACTGGGAAACAGGTGACCACCGGCTTCAACTTGATTTCTGGCCTTTTAGTCACAAACCATCGGAAACACTGCTAAGACGGCAAGGCACTCCGTTCTGGGATTATCTCGATGAAGCCGGGATCAACTCAACATTTTATAACTTGCCTTCCAATTATCCGCCGAGCCCTTCAAAATACGGCAACCATAAATGCCTTGCCGGAATGGGTACTCCCGATATGTTGGGATTATATGGAGGATATCATCATTTCGCAGAAGACGGCCCGGTAAGGATGAAAGATGAGGGAGGCTGCAAACGGTCAATGCTGTTTTTTGAAGAAAATGAATCTGCAACCGGGACACTGATAGGGCCGCCAAACACACTGCTTATCAATCCTGAATCTACTACGGTCGATTTTACTGTACATCGTGATATACAAGCTGACTCTGCGGTTATCGATGTCCAGGACCACGAAATCCTGTTGAAAAAAGGTCAGTGGTCTCCCTGGACACAGCTTGACTTTGAACTGTCTATGCCCTGGTTCATGCCGGATAATACGCTCAGTGGAATATGCAGATTTTATCTTCAGGAAGTCAGTCCTAATTTCAGGTTATACGTCACACCAATTAATACCGATCCTTCGGACCCGGCAATTCAGATCACAGAACCGTCCGACTTTGCTAAAGATATCTCGAAAGAATTAGGCCTGTTCTATACATCAGGAATGCAAGAGGACCATAAGGCTCTGCAAAATGAGATGTTTTCCGATAACGAATATGTTACCCAGGCCCAATTCGTCCTTCAGGAACGGCTTAATCTTTTAAATTATGCGATCAACCACTACGATGATGGGCTGTTGTATTTCTACTTTTCCAGTACGGACCTGCAGGCCCATATGCTTTGGTGGGATTCGAACGAAAAACACCCGACACGCAGTGACGAAGATGCAAAAAAATACTTCAGCCACCTAAAGAACATCTACCGGAGAATGGACGCCGTCCTTGGCGAGACGCAGGCTCGTTACGGAGACAAGGCTACTATCATTGTGATGAGCGACCATGGATTCGCAAATTTCAAAAGGCAGTTCGCTCTTAATACCTGGCTAAGAGAAAATGGATATATCGGTCCGGACAACTGCAGTTCACTTATGTTTGACGTCGACTGGTCGAGAACAAAAGCATACGGTCTTGGTATCAACGGGCTTTATCTTAACCTCAGGGGACGAGAACGTGACGGTATCGTTGAGCCCGGCGCCGAGCAGGAAGAACTTATCACAGAACTCATCGCCAAACTCGAAGCTGTAAGGGACGTCGACGGCAATAAGGTCATCCGCAAGGTACATCGGACAGACGCCGAATATTCGGGCTCTGCCACACGCCTTGCTCCGGATCTTATAGTAGGCTACAGACGAGGCTACCGTGGCTCGTGGACCACATGCCTGGGGAATATGGATAAAGAAGTGCTCTCGGACAACGACAAGGCCTGGAGCGCCGATCACTGCGCCGATCCATTGGAAGTTCCGGGAGTAGTGTTCTGCAATAAACCTATCGCAATGGACTCACCTTCCCTGGTGGATATAGCACCATCTATTCTTAAAGAATTCGGATTAGATATACCTTCGACTATGGAAGGTAAAAATATTTTCGCAACATAGAACAGAATATTTTAAAGGAGAACACAGATGGCAAAGATCAAGATCGACTCGGGGCTTTTTGATCGTGCAAAAAAAGCTGCCGAAGCCGCCGGCTACAGCAGCATAGAAGAGTTTGTTACCCATATTATCGAGACGGAACTCGCAAAGCATGAAACCACTGACGATGACAAGGTGACCGATCAGCTTAGAGGCCTGGGGTATATCGAATGATGCATTTTCTCGCTCAGTTAATGACCTGGATAAATGTCCCGGTAAACTTTTTAGGTAAGTTCGGCCTCGGTTTTATAGCTTATCTGCCGGGCTGGCTGTCAAATACGATCATATCGGCTGTAGTTGGGGTCTTGGCGCTGTTCATCC
>CBDUSK010000277.1:0-2342 GCA_965369915.1 uncultured Phycisphaerae bacterium | reverse complement strand
TAACGGTCGATGAGGACATTGCGGCAAGTTCAACCACCGATGACGATACGGACGTGCTTTTTTATGAGTTCAGTAAGGACTTCCCGGAGATAAAGAAGCATGCCGAAGCGTATGAAGCGGAAATAGCGAAGCTGATTGCGAATCAGGATATTGACACGGAAACGGTTTTGGTGGAATACAGGGATATCTAAGGACAGATCATGAGCAATCGAATGAAGTTGATTCTGACGGGGCTGGGCATAGCCGCCCTGCTTGTTGGCTGGGGCGTGGCGTGGGCAAATCAGAATGGAAGGATATGCACGAACAAGGTGAACATTGAAGCGCTCTCGAAACAGGTGGAGAATGTTTCAAGCCAGGCGACGGAAGCCGACAAGGCGATCGTGCGCATGGAGACGAAGATTGAGTACATCGTAAAGGGGATAGACGAAATCAAGGCTGAGATTAGGGCGCGGAAGTGAAAAAAACGGGTAACTTTTCGGGTAACTTTAAGAAAAAACGGCTAACCAGCCTGCTTTTGATGTTACCAGATACGACTTCTAAACGGTTACCGCAAAAAGATTTATAACTGTAAGTGTTTTGCGTGCAGGGAGTTACAACAGGACCCTTTTGCTCTTCCAAGCTGGCTATGCGGGTTCGATTCCCGCCGCCCGCTGTTTCTGTGATTTCACATCTCGGCATGCATTTTGTGATTATCGGACGACTGAAAACCAAAGCACTTTTCTGAAGATTTTCTGCCTTCGTCCTATAATCCCACACGAACTCACAGCCACTATATGCCTGCCATTTCCCCCTCAGACCACAAGATGTTGCGGTATATGCCGGGGCATAGACGGCCCCCAATATCCCTTAATGAGGCAATGGCGGTTTTTTTTTCGAGGAAAAATGTTTTTGTGTTGACAGGGTGGGAAAAAGTGGTATGATTTCCCATATATTGGTTGAGCAGTGGGACAAATATCATGCTGATGTTAACAGGTGAATACGAACACACGCTGGATGGCAAGAACAGATTGTTCATCTCCAACAAGCTGCGCAGCCAGATCGATGTCGAAGAATACGGAAGCTGTTTCTACCTTGTGATGGGAGCAAACGGCATTTTGTGTCTTTATCCTGAGAAATACTTTCAGCAAATCGCCCTCGCCGGTGCGCCAAGGATGGCTGCTCCAGACGAAGCCGTCGCTTTTGAACGGCTTAGTTTCGCCCTGGCCAGCAAGGTTGAGTTGGATCGGCAGGGGCGCTTGCTGTTGGGAGAAAAACTCCGAAAGCGGGCCAGACTCGACAACACTCTTACGCTTGTCGGTGTCCGGGACCACATTGAGTTGTGGAATTCCGGTGACTGGGAGAGGTACCTGGAAGACAATCTCCCGCAGTTCCAGAATCAGATAATGCAGGCAAGGCAGACTGTCTTGCAAAAACAAAGCCGGCAACTGGATGTTTAAGGAAGGGACGGATATGTTTACTTCGCAGTGCGATTACTTGAAAACTGTAAACGAGAGCATCAGCGGCGCAAGGCCGATCGACGAGGACACGCTGTCGTCCGTTGCGGTTCTTGCCGAGCGACTCGAAAGACTAAAAAAAGCAAGCAGTCTCTTTGAAGACGTTGCTTTTTCGGACGATGTGCAGGAATTGGCCGACTGCGAACTGATCTCGGCAATAAGCTGAAGGTCGGTTGTTATACCAAATGGTATTATTCCTCACGCGTTGTTAGGTTTATAAGTTATTGCAAAAAAAGGTTTTGCCCACGCATAAAGGCATGCGATTTTTTCGCAATCCGTATTATTTATTGCTGTTATGATCCGGACTGATGAATACCGACGCGGTGAATGAACTAAACGATAATTCGCCGAACGAACATATACCGGTACTGATTGACATATTAGCCGAACGGATAAAGCTGCCCACGGATGGGACGGTTGTCGACGCGACCGTAGGACACGGAGGTCACAGCCTTATGTTCGGCAAAGTTTTGGGCCCTGAAGGATTGATTCTCGGGATTGATACAGATGAGGAGTGCATCAAAAGGGCCCAAACGATTTTAGACAGCCTGCCCTGCAGGGTGATTCTTGTGCGGGAAAACTTCAGGAGGATCGCTGAAGTGACCGCCCGGCAGGGAGTGGCAAAGGCTGATTTGATATTTGCGGATCTTGGTTTTTGTTCCGCGCAACTCGCAGACCGTCGTCTGGGCCTGAGTTTTCAGGAAAACCAGCCCCTGGACATGAGACTTGACGACCGGCTCGAGCGAACCGCCGCCGACATCGTCAACAGCTTCGACGAGAAATCATTGGCCGACATTATCTACAAGTATGGCCAGGACCGAGCCTCCCGACGCATAGCCCGCTTCATCG
>CBDUSK010000276.1:0-2345 GCA_965369915.1 uncultured Phycisphaerae bacterium | reverse complement strand
GTGATGCGGGGGTGCAATAATTTCTGTACGTACTGCATCGTTCCTTATGTCCGAGGGCCTGAAATATCCCGCCCGCCGCAGACTATCATCGAGCAGATCAAAAAGCTGGCCGAAAAGGGCGTCAGGCAGGTTACCCTTCTGGGGCAAACCGTAAACTCTTATGTATATAATGCCGGAGACAGATCGTACCGACTTGCCGATCTTCTCGAAATGACAAGTAATATTGACGGAATAAAATGGGTCAGATTCATAACAAGCCATCCCAAACACTTTGACGATTCGATCCTGAGAGCAATGGCACAGATGCCCAAGGTTTGCGAATATCTTCACATCCCCGCTCAAAGCGGATCGGACAGAATATTAAAAGCCATGAACAGGGGCTATACCGGTAATGAATATCTGGCCCTTTTGGCCGAGGCGAGGGAAATCGTTCCAGGGATAGCCATCGCGGGGGATTTTATCGTGGGATTTCCCGGTGAAACCGACGATGATTTTCAGGCTACTGTCGACCTCGTTAAAAAAGCAAGGTTTAAAAACTGCTTCGTATTCAAATATTCCCCTCGTCCGGGGACCGGAGCTGATAACAAACTAAAAGACAACATTCCTGAAGAAATAAAAAAACAACGTAATGCCCGGCTTCTGGACCTCCAGAACAAGATCAGCGACGAAGACAACAAACGATTCACAGGCCAAACCGTCGAGGTACTCGCCGAAGGTCCCAGCAAGAAACCACACTTAAACAAAGCGGATCACGAAAACAACCCTCAGCTTATCGGCAGGACCGCGACCGATCACATCGTGGTATTTAACGGCCCGGAAACTTTGACGGGACAATTCACAAATGTAAAGATCACAAATACCTCTGCACTTACACTCTTCGGCGAATTAGCATAGGCCGCTATTCAGTTTGGCCATAGCTATTAAACCATGCGCGCTCACCGAAGGGCTTTTTCTTTGGTCTTGGATATTCTTCAGCAGGGGCTCCTATTGGCAGAGCGATCCTGACGATCTTACCTTCAGGCACACCTAACAGCTCACCGATCCGCTCGGCCCTGCCCTCAACCCGAAGCCAGCCGTCGATCCATACTGTTGCAAACCCGAGTGCTGTAACGGCTAAAAGCATATTCTCTACCGCAGCCGCACAATCTTCAACCTCGAACGACATACTTTCGTAAACCGGCTCGGGATCGACATTGACCAGGCATGCTATCATTGCTCTGCACTGCTGCATTGCCTTGTTTTTCGGGTGCATCGCCTGTATCTTCTGCAGTATCGCTTCATCATCTACGATAACGAACGTCGTCGGCTGAGCATTACAACCCGTAGGCGCCTTAAGCCCTGCCTCTACTATTTTTCGCAGGTCATCTTTGCTAACCGGGCTATCCTTAAACGCCCCCCGATAACTATGGCGTTTTGCGATCGCTTCGAATAATTCCATTTCAGCTCCTAACTCATATTAAAATGATAATTTGAATTCTATACGCAATAGCCGCTGCTTGCAAAGATATTATGCACAAAAAAGGCCCTGCTCTAATTGCAGGGCCTTTCATCAGCCGTTGTGTTTGCAGATCTCAGGAGCATCTAATATTTATCTGAATATTTTTCAGTGTTTCTCGACGGGCAGACTGAATTCCTGCCATTGGTCAAATCCGCCCTCGAGTTCCATAACCGAAAAACCGCAGGCCGCAAATTCCTTGGCCGCAGCCGCTGCCAGGTGACATACTTCAGAGTAACAGTAAACAATATTTACATGGCATTTGCTCAGATTCGAGCAGGCCTCCCAGGTGCCCCTCGGCATGTTGACGGCACCGGGTATGTGCCCTTTGGCAAAATCCTCTGAGTCACGAACATCGATGATCTTGATATTTTCGTCATGCCGCATCATATCGTGCAGCTCAATAGGGCCGGTGGTAAAGCTTAACTTCTCTTCAAAAAACTTAACTGCTTTTTCGCAACTTATAAGTGTCATTTTATTACCCTTCCAATTTTATGTAGATATCACATTTTTATCTACCAATTTCAAATGTCTTTAATTCGATCTATAACCTCATTTTTCCCCTCATAGCTAATACGAAAGAGGTCCGGAAATGATTCAATATTTTTTTTAATTTTTGGAGTTTTTGTCGGCCTGCAACCCGAACCGCAAAAACTTAGCGCATAAAAAAAGGCCCTGCGGGGTTACCACAAGGCCTTAAATATCAAGTACAGTTAAAACCACAGCAACAAAAGTGCCTGACTTATCACGGGCGTCTCATACATAAATGTATACGCCCATGTCTAAATTATCCCTTAGAAAGGAGGTGATCCAGCCGCAGGTTCCCCTACGGCTACCTTGTTACGACTTA
>CBDUSK010000275.1:0-2353 GCA_965369915.1 uncultured Phycisphaerae bacterium | reverse complement strand
AGCAGTATCCGCGGTAGTGCATGTAAAGGCACGTCGCAGCAGGGAGACAGGTCCGAATTTAGAGCTTAAACCGCCTGCCTCCCTTATTTTATGCGCTTCGGCCCAACTAATCAAACAAATACAATGCTGTTTTTGATAACGAAAAAGAGTAAAAGCTTTTTTGAAGATCTCCCGGTTTTCGCTTGATTTTTCATCGGTTTTGTGGTATAGTCCACCGCGCTTCAGGGGTTCTCTCTGAAGCATACAAAATTGCCGTCCTGCTGTTGAATGGTGGGTGATGATTTGCGTGAGGGTGATGATGGCGCACCAGGACGTAGCGGGCGGCTTTTTTATCAAAAAACTCCTCTTTTTCCCCCATTTTTCACCAATATTCCGCATGGCGTTATTTGCGGAAAACAGACCGGGCGTATTCGCGCAAAACCCCGTTTTAAATCGATAAGGGGTTTAATTCCGTCCGCGTTTTTTCTTTTCCTGCAGCCGATTTCATGGTATAATAATTACAGTTGGCCTTTAGTGCTAAAGGTCCGGCACTGTTGATTCGAAGGAACAGAAAAATGTTCGACAGATCAAATAAAGATCGTCCGTCACCCGGGATGAGATCGTTTATAATTTTGTTATGCTCGGCAGTTGTTTTTGTCAGTGCTGTCCTGGCGGCGGAGCACGAAGAACGCCAACCCAGGAGCCAGCAAAGACGCTCCCGGCAAGGCAGGGCCGCGGATTCGGCAAGGAAAGCCGAAGAAGCCTTCGGCAATCTTGACGATAAACTAAGAGAAGTTCTGGAACTGGTCAATCAGGGCGAGAGACTTCAGAGCAGCCAGGTCGCTGCCAACGACAGGATGCTTAAGCAGAACAGAGATCGCTTTAGAAGCTTCAGGGACGATAAAGAAAAGACCTGCAAAATCTTTATGCTGCAGGGATGGAACGATTATTTCGGCGGCAAGCTTGACAGGGCCCTAAAGACGATGACCAAAGCTTATAAGACGGACCGGGCGAACAATGACGCCCGTTTAAGTCAGGGAGGTTTGGCGATCGCTGCCGGTCAAAAACCGATAAAATTACCCCCGGAAAAAGAAGAAAGAACCAGGCCTGCCAGAACGACGAACAACAGACGTCAGCGGCCCGGAAGAACCAATCCCAGCCGGACGAGACCAACAGGCCCAACGGGACCAATAAGACCAGTAGGACCAATGGGTTCGGGAATGGGTCCGGGATTTATGGATTCCGACGACGAAGGTTTTGGTGCCCCGGATGCCGCGCGAGGCGGAAGCTCCATCAGTTCCGGCGATATACTTGAATTCGACCTGGATGATATCAACGACGATTTAATAGGCAAGACAGTTTCGCCATTGCAGCTGAAGTGTCTTAACGCGACGGACTTTTCTTATCAGCCGAACCGAGACGTCCTTTGTGCGGTGTTCTGGAAGCTCGGATCAGGACCCGCCGTCGCCGTCCCCGTCCCCGTCGCCGTCCCCGTCGCCGGGGATCCGAACGACGGTACACAAAAACGAACGGAATCCGTGCAGCGCCCGCGCCAGCAAAGTCCACGACCCGAGTTTATGGGTCCTATGGGCCCGGGATTTATGGGTCCTATGGGTCCGGGCAGAGCAGCAAACACAGCGGCCCGGCAGGCCGAACCGAGCGACCCTCTGGGGGTGCAGATGCGGGCGTACTCCGATCTGTTCGGCTCTAAATTTGCGGACAGCTCTGTAAAATTCGTAGCGGTCAATCTCGACGGACCTGAACACAAACCGGCGGTAATGAAAAGGCTTTTGAAAAGCCCCTGGCCTATGGCCCAGGTTATGGGCAAGGATCCGGAAAGCGGAGACGGCGAGATACTTCTCGGGCAACTCGAAGATATCAACAAAACCAAACAGACCCTGATAATAACGGAAAGGAACGGAACTATAAAATATGCAGGCCCGGCAAAGGGCTTCATTCCGGTTATAGTGTTAGACAGTTTGTCGCTTGCGGATCCGGGAGTGGAATCTGCGGTTCCATCGAGATCAGTGCCGGCAGAGAAGCAAACAACTCGGGTCGAACCGGAAGAAAAAGCTCAGCGGCCCCGGCCTCTGGGCCGAAAGAAAGCCTCGGAAGAACTCGAGGATGTAGATCTTCAGGCGGCGAAGCTTTTGGAAAACGCCAAGGCTTTTATGAGGATCGGCACGAGGTTTACGACTCCCAAACAGGCAATTGAGCTTTGCCGGCGTATAATCCGCGAATATCCGGACACAACTTATGCCAGTCAGGCCCGGGAGCTTTTAAGGGGGCTTCCCGAGCGGCATCAGAAACGATATAAGGTAACCGACGAGGAAATGGGACTGTAACAGATCATGGAGGAGACAGATATGCCCGC
>CBDUSK010000274.1:0-2366 GCA_965369915.1 uncultured Phycisphaerae bacterium | reverse complement strand
CTTTGCCGGCGGTCGTGACGGCCCTGGCGAACTGTCCGGCCTCGGCGTATGCAGCGGAGAGTACATAAAGGCCGCCGGGGTCCTTGTAGTTTTATTATCAGCTTTTTATTAATAGTTGCGATCTCCAATTTTTCCTGCAACTTCTCCTGATCCAGCCGCTTAGCTGAATCTTCTTTCTAAGCGGCTTTTTTTGTGATACCTTAAAGCCGGAGATACTTAATGAAAGTGTTGATATATGGAGCCGGCTCGGTTGGATTAGGTCTTGCGAGTTTTCTGTTAAGATCCGGCACCGAGCTGGATATTCTGGCCAGAGAACAGACGGTCTCGGCCTTAAAAGAACATGGGCTGGACAGAAGCGGCATTTTCGGAGATTTTACAGCAGCTCCTTCGCAGTTCGGCTGTTTTTCGTCACTTCGGGAGATTCCAGAACAGACCTTTGACTATATTTTTGTATGCACAAAGTCCCCGGATTCACACCAGGCTGCCGAAGATATCTCCCGCCACAGCTTTCTGACAGACGAAGGAACGGGAATAATCCTTTTCCAGAACGGCTGGGGAAACGCGGAAATATTTTCATCTTTTTTCCCCAAAAAGCAGATATTCAGCGCCCGCGTGATAACAGGCTTCACCCGGCCGAGGCCAAACGAAGTGGTGATAACTGTCCATGCCGACGCGATCCATGTCGGAAGCCTCTTCGGTGCCGACCTTTCACGGCTTGAAGATATATGCGGCTCAATACGCGATGGCGGCATGCCATGCGAAACGACAGAACATATCGAAAGGGACCTCTGGGCGAAGATGCTTTACAACTGTGCCCTTAATCCTCTCGGTGCCATCCTTGATGTTCCTTACGGCAAGCTCGCCGAGTCCGATTTTACACGTCAGATCATGGACAGCATTGTTGACGAAGTATTTAAAGTTTTGGCTGCAACAGGCTATACGACCCATTGGTCAGAACCCGCAGATTTCCTCGAAGTCTTCTACGACAAGCTTGTCCCCGACACGGCGCAGCACAAATCCTCCACCCTGCAGGATATCCTGGCGAAAAAGAAGACCGAGATCGAGGCCATGAACGGAGCGGTCATCAAACTGGCCGAGGAGCACCGAATTGACGTGCCATTCAACCGGGCGGTCTATAATGTGATAAAATTCATCGAGAGTAATTAGTCCGTTGACAGGGATGTTCCCTTTTCCGAGACTCTTCTTTGGATCTTGCCGAGATAATCGTCCAGTTCTTTCACGCTTTCGAAGACGTTAAGTGTAGGCAGAAGACTCATGATCTCGAACACTTTCTTTATCGCCGGCGGAAGATTGATCATGGCAAACTCGGCGTTCTTTGCTTTGAGTTTGTTTTTGGTGCTGTTAATAAGACCGATCCCGACACTGCTCATGAATCCGACGCCGTTCATATCCAGTACAAGCGTGCTGATTTTTTCGTCCATCACCGAATCGATCTGCTTTTTCAGGACGGAACACGTCGTTTCGTTGATCGAACCGGCCGGCAGTAATATGATTACTCCGTTCGCTTTTCTTATGATACTGACTTCAAGTTCCATCAGGTTCCCTTTCAAGAAGCTCTTGAACTTCGCCGTCCTTGCCATACGGCCACTAACGCTAGTTTACCCGATTATTCCCGGATGTAAAGTCAAACTTATACTGTCAAAATCTTTTTTCTTGTACCGGCCTGATGCGACTGTTAGTCTATGAATATGGATTTTTCAGGAGGCTGATCATGTTTATAAAAAAATTGGACGACTGCGAGGAATTTGTTGCCGGTGACAACTCGATCCTGCGCCAGATGCTTCATCCCGCAAAAGACGATGTTCAGATCCGGTGCAGTCTGGCACACGCTAAGGTCAGGCGCGGCCAAAAAACAAAGCCGCACAAACTCAAAACTTCCGAAGTTTACTTCATCCTCTCCGGTACCGGGCTGATGCATATCGATGAGGAATATGGCGAAGTCAATCCGCTTTGCGTGGTGTATATACCCCCTCATGCGACGCAATATATAGAAAATACGGGAGTCGCTGACCTGGATTTCCTGTGCATAGTCGACCCCGCCTGGCGCAAAGAGGATGAAGAGGTCTTAATAACAGATATATCATCGATGTTCTGATGATGACTGGCGCCGTCCGATCCGCCGAATTATTCGTTGGCAGATCGAGTTGCGGGGATTGCGTCCGGCCTGGATGAAAGGAGTTTATTGATCATGGCCAACAGTTGTTTTGACTCACACGGTTTGGCTAAGATCATGTTGCCGGCTATCATATGACCTTTTTCGTTTTCCTGCTCTTTGGTGTACAAACCCGTTAAAAACAAAACAGGAATATCTTTGGTTTCGGGCTGAAGTTTAAGGATTTCTGCGA
>CBDUSK010000273.1:0-2386 GCA_965369915.1 uncultured Phycisphaerae bacterium | reverse complement strand
CGAATATGCCCGGTGAGAGTATATGGTCGGTCCCGCACGCCCGAATCGACTGGGACGTGTGGCGGCGAAACAACGCCGGTTATGCCCTCGAAGTGCGCACCGCGATAGAGCGTACGGTTTTGGGCCGCCCGGAGATTAAACTTCGCAATTCGCATTTATTCTTTGCCGGTATCGCTGTTGGAGATGAGGATTGACCATGCCGCATACCAGAAACAAGGGCTTCATACTGTTCATAGCCGTCGCCGTGATACCGTTGATCGGCATTGCGATGCTGTTGTTGGCCAGCGGCACCAAAACGATGGTTGCCGAGACAGCACTGATGACCGAGCAGGCTAACGAACGGAACCTGACGGCAAGCGCGGTCGCCTGGGTGAAGGCGAATCAGCACGAACTGGTCGGCAGGCAGGAAGGATTCACAAAACAACTCAACGTTACGGCCTTTGATCTGAAGCATGCCCGCTGCGCTGTAACGCTCGTCAAGGTCACCGAAGATGAGGCTCATGTTATGATCGAGGCTGTTCATTCTCAAGATGGACGGCCCAGGCGTCGCACTCTCAAGTTGGCCATGTCTGAGCAAAGCCAGACCGAATAAGTCTTGCCGTTACAACTTCGGCAGTGGGATTTCGGGTCCCGATGACCAATGATCCCTGACAGAAACCAGAACTATCCCCATCGTTCTTTATCCAACCTGTTCTGAAAACCGGGATTCCACTGAGGATCAAGAACTTCTTTCCGCAGTGCTAATCTTTTTTGTATCCTGAAGCAATGCGTTCATTTACAGCGTCGTACCCTTTGCGCGGCGGGACCTTGTCGGTAAGAGGCATCTCGCCGCGAAGCATTCTTGATGCTTCGCCTACCTGCCACAAGTAATGGTCGGAAGGTAAGCCTTCATATGTGTCGAATTTGCTTTTTCCAGCCGGTGGATTGCCAGTGACCTTGTATATCTGCGTGCTTTCATCAAGCTCGTCGAACATAGCCTGGTATATCATGGTCGAACCGTTCTTAATCAGTGCGTGGTGCTGTGCCCAGAGGAATCGGCCATCCTCACGCGAGATAAAGGCCCCTGCCTCCTTTTGTCCCTTTAGGTTTACCCAACCAAATCCGGGGTAGGAAACCGGCATAAAGTCCATGCCATTGTCTTTGCACCATTTGATATCTTCGACGACTCTGTTTGCGGCGTAGTTCTTTGCCATATCAATATTCTTAAGACGTCCGACTGTCCATGGCGAAAGGATGTCAGCTTTTTTGTACATTTCCAGATATTCAGCACTCTGACCTCTCCATTCGGTTGGTACACCGAGCATGACCGTACAGCCGCCATATTTGGGATCGTTTTTCAGGAAATCGATAAACTTTTCGCAATCCTCTCTGGTGTATCCTCTGCGGAAACCCACTCCCCAGATGGCAACGACGGGCTTGCCCTTATGATGCTGGTATGCTTTGTCGTCGGGGTTGTCGGTGATCTTCATGACATCGTAAAGGTACTTCCAGTCGTTTATCAGATTATCTACGTAGCCGGCGGGCATATCACTAAGGTCATACATAATGGCATAAGTTCTGCCGTATTTGTTTGCTCCCTGACGACAGAGGTCGAGGACATGATTGTAACCTATCCTGCTAAATACTGCCTCTTCGTCCCAGTCGGCAGTTACTTCCATCGCAAATCGCTGGACAAAAACGCCGTCAATGCCGTAGTCGTGCATCCACTTGAAATGTCGCAGAGTTGATTTTGGATTTGCGTTGCTGTAAACATAAGCACGGCTGCCGTCAGGATGGAAAAATTTGTGCGGCAGATAATGTTCGTCCTGATCCATCTCTGACATGTCGGGCCAAAATTCGATGCCGCAGTTGCCATCGTAGAAGTTGAGGTCGAAGGCGCGATAATGAACCCATGCCAGCCCCGTTCCATCGCCTGCGCATCGATACCAGCCCTGGTAACCGCACATTAGTTTTTTGTCCAGTGTCGACGAGTCAACTCGCTGGATCTCTCTTCTGTCCAGCCGAGATAATGCCGTATGATACATAGTTTTAGCATCGGGCATTTTGCCGTTATCTTTCAAGTACTCTTTTCTGATGCCGTCAAGTATCTCCATCCACAGCTTGATCCTGTAAGGATGCAGATCATCCGGGGCGACGTTGCCGAATTTCTTTTTGAATTCATCGCCGGCAATCAGCTTTCGGCGGAGTTGGTCTCCGCTGACCTGATCGGTCTGAAGCCATGCGATATTGTCCTCCATCTCTTTTTGAGACGGCTCTCTGCCCAGCATTTCAAGGTACGCGGCGTTTATCACAGCTCTTACTTCATAGTTTCCATACTTATAGATGCGATAACCCAGCTCGTTGGTTTTACCATGATTACAGCGAAGCAAATGCAGCAGGTGTTTTT
>CBDUSK010000272.1:0-2394 GCA_965369915.1 uncultured Phycisphaerae bacterium | reverse complement strand
CGAAAGTCTCCTCAAGTTCATGAAGGACAACAACATTCCGCTCGACACTCTCCAGAGCGGTAAGAGAAAAATACTTATAGTAGATGATGACCCGGAGATACTCGAGTTGCTGGTCGATGTGTTCACCAGGGACGGAAGGTTCGAGACACGTACCGCCGCAAGCGGGTACGATGCCGGAATTGCCACCGAGCAGTTCAGGCCGGATGTGATAATTCTTGATTACATGCTGCCCGATGTTAACGGAAATATTGTTTGCAGGACCATTAAAAGCAATCCCGATTTTATTAATATCAAGATCATAATCGTAAGTGGGGTGGTTAATCAGGAAGAGGTTCAGGACCTGCTCAATGCAGGGGCGGAAGATTTCCTGCAAAAACCCTTCAATATTACTGAACTTATCGATAGGGTTGCAGGGGTTTTGCAGATGCAATAGGAATTGCATAGCAGTTTTTTTGTAAAAGGAGTAGAGGGTTTCGATGACCGGATCGGCTGATAATGCATCCGTAACGCGACAGGTGGAGTTGATCGTCCGAAGACTAAATTCGCTTTCGGCGCTGCCCGAGGTCATGGCGGGGTTTCTTTCACACCTTACACGCGGCAGGTTCGATCCCGCTGCGGCAAGTGAGATAATCCGGTCCGATCCGGCGCTTACGGCAAAAATATATTCGATCGTCTACGAAGAAGGAATTCTCTCGCCGGACGATAAGCCGACTATAACAGAGGCGATCGAAAAACTTGCCCCTGCGGTTATCCGTGATGAGATACTGTCATTAAAAGTCTTCCAGGCCTTCGAGAAAGATTATGACCCTGACAGCGAAAGGGTGCTTCCGCGAAAGCAGCTCGGACTTCATGCCCTGGCCGTTGCATGCTGTGCCAGGCAGATCGCAGAACTTCTCCTGCCGGCTCGACAGAGGGAATTGGCGTTTACCGCAGGACTGCTGCATGATATCGGAAAGCTCGCAATTGATGAAGTCATGCCAAAAAGCTTTGAACGGATAGCAGAGCAGGCAAAAGCTCAAAACAGTTCGATCAACCTCATAGAGCGAAAACATCTCGGGCTTGACCATACGGTGATCGGCAAGCGCCTCGCCGAACAATGGCACCTGCCCCAGGAAATAGTATTTGCGATCTGGCTGCATCACAGCGATACCGAAATAATCGCCGAAAATCTCTCCGCGGGACGTCTTGCCCAGGTGGTACGGCTTGCGGATATCATAGCCAGGCAGTGCGGTATCGGTATGTCGGGCAGCTTTGATACTCCCGATTCGATCACAGAGATGACCGGATCGTTATCTTTGTCAGCCGATCAGATAGAGCAGATCCGCAGTGACTTACGGGCCGAGGTCTCCGAACGCAGCGGATTGTTAGGGCTCCAGACCCCAGGCGGTTCTGCCGCTTATTGCGGTCTGGTTCGTGATACTGCCCTTAAGTTTGCACATGACAACACCGAACTTGAAGCGGCAAATAAAGAACTTGCGATAAGCTCGGCACAGATGACATTTATCAAAGAGTTCCTGCTGACGGTCCGTTCGAACATCTCCGCGGTCGATGCCGCCGCCGCTTTTGCCGCCGGTTGGCAGAAGCATTACCAGACCGGGCCGGTATGTTTATATATCCGGCCGGATAAGCGGACTCAGATACTCGATGCCGTCATAGTCGAAGATTCCGGCAGGATAAATACACAGATATTAAAGCTTCCCAATGATACGCCGCTGCTGCCCGCCGAACTGCAAAAAAAGTTCGGGATATTAAATGCCCGGGATTCTGCGGAATGGATCTTTGAACAGATCGATATCGATTGTAATAACTCAAAAGCCAGGATGCTCCCTTTACTTTCGAACGGAAGGGCGGTCGGGGCTCTTATTTTCGAACATCGCATGCCGGCCGATCCAGCCGAGCAATTGTCACTGTTCGAGCTATCGACAACGATCGGGGCAACTATCATTGACATGGCGATGACTTCACAAAGACATTCCCGGCTTTGTGAACAGTTTGCCGAACTGCTCGCCAGGATTAAAGCCGCGGGCGATCAACTCGCCTCGGTCAGAACACTCGAAGGTCTGGCCGAAATGGCAGCTGGCGCCGCGCATGAACTCAATAATCCGCTTGCCGTCATATCCGGAAGGGCACAACTGCTTTTCGACAGTGAAACCGATGACAATAAGAAACAGATGCTCGCCCAGATACAGGACCGCTCCGGCGAGATGTCCGAAATAGTAGCCGACCTGATGTCGTTTGCCAGGCCAACCGAGGCTGAGCCGAAATTGAACTCTGTTCGGATATTGATCGACGAAGCGGTGGAACAAACATGCGAAAAACATAAGATAAAGAAGATGGAAGTCCAGTTCTGCCAAATTGACGACCTTGGCGAAGTCAACGTCGACAAGACCCAGG
>CBDUSK010000271.1:0-2398 GCA_965369915.1 uncultured Phycisphaerae bacterium | reverse complement strand
CATTTACTGACGGACCCTGATCCCCGGCGGTAATCCCAAGGCTATCTGACGTCAGCAATACGGTTGTCGCCATTACCTCGCACGGTCGAAAAAGGACCAAAATTGTAAAAATTAATATTCTTTTCATGACAATCTCCTTCGCTTTAATATGACTCCTGGCATATAAAGCTTTCGAAGATACATACCTTAGCTCATATAAACAATACAATCAGCACAGCCATTACAAACGGCGGAATCATCATAAATCCAACATTAAGGTTCATAATATTTCTCCTGAAAACAATCGTACAACGGGCATAAACAACTTTTCGAAAGACGGGATTCGTTCTGTTCTGTCTGTGCGCATGATCAAGTGAAAAGCGAGTCTTTATAAAACCTCTCTAAGGATGGATTGTCAGCGCAGCAGAGTTATAAAAACAGAACTGCCACAAAAGCCAACACGATCGGCGGGATAACGAGCATTGATATATTAATATTCATCATAAGTCTCCTAATACAGGACTAAAAATTAGCGTTCCAAATTTCTTTTACAGTTATACCTCTTCAAAAGAAAAATTCGCAAGTCCACGCAAGAAGAATACAAACATAAAACCCCCATCTTTGGTTGATGCTAATATTATATCATAAAAGCAGCGGCAATTCAATCAAATGGCCGAGAAAATGTGTTTAAAGGTGTTTTTCGGTGTATTGGAGGCGAAGCTTATGATTTTATCGGTCCAACGCAAGAATTTTTTTAACCGGATTTTCTGGTTTTTTCGGGTTTGTACAAGCCGGGTTTTGATGCTCGTCAGGCATTACTGTTTAGCCCGCGACAGGGTGGGCCTGCGTATTTAGCCCTGTTCGGCTTTTTTAGCGTCTTTGAGCAGTTTGTATTCGACGCTGTCGACAAGTGCCTTCCAGCTTGCATCGATGATGTTTTCCGAGACGCCTACCGTGCCCCACATGGCGTCGGAATCTCTTGATTCGATTATTACTCGCACCCGTGCGGCAGTACCCGCTCTGGCATTAACCACCCGGACTTTATAGTCGATAAGATGCATTTGGCTGATGTTCGGATAAAACCTTTCGAGCGATTTTCGCAGGGCTTCATCCAGAGCATTTACCGGGCCGTCACCTTCGCTGATAACGTGTTCGTTGATACCGTCAACTTTTAGTTTTACACTTGCCTCAGTGACGATCCCCTCGTCGGTATTTCGTTCAACATTTACGTGGTATTTTACCAGGTCGAAACTCGGCTTATAGGTGCCGAGGGTTTTTTTGACCAGGATCTCGAAACTGGCTTCAGCGGCCTCGAACTGGTAGCCTTCATTTTCCAGGTTCTGCACCGCCTTGAGGATTTTTTGAGCAAGGGCCTTGTCGGTAACGAGTTTTTGATTTTCGAGTTTTGCCAGAACACTCGCCGAACCGCTCAGCTCGGAGATAAGGAATCGCCGTTTGTTGCCGATAAGTTTCGGATCGATATGTTCGTAAGCCCGGTCATTTTTGCGCAGCGCATCTATATGCAGCCCTCCTTTATGGGCAAATGCACTTTCGCCGACATAGGGCATATTCATCACCGGGGCAAGATTCGCGATCTCGAAGACAAACCGTGACAGTTCTGTAAGAGACCTTATCTTTTCGGCGTTTTCTATTTCAAAGCCCATCTTATGAACAAGGTTCGGGATGATCGTACAAAGGTTGGCGTTTCCCGCCCTTTCGCCGAGTCCGTTTATTGTACCCTGGACGTGGCGCGCTCCGGCTTCGACGGCGGCCAGGGAACCTGCTACCGCACAGTCGCAATCGTTATGAGAATGGATACCGATGGTGACTGTGTGGAATTTTTTGCAGACCTTTTTAGTTATCTCGTAGATTTCGTTCGGCAGTGTACCGCCGTTTGTCTCGCACAGGACAAGGACATCGGCCCCTGCATCTACGGCGGCGGCCAGGACCTTCATCGCGTACCTTGGGTTTTCCTTATAGCCGTCAAAGAAGTGCTCGGCATCGAAGATCACTTCTCTTGCCTTGCTTTTTAAGTATTCTACGGATTCTGCGCAGATCGTCAGGTTGTCGTCCAGCGTACATCTGAGCACATCGGTTACGTGCATATCCCAGCTTTTACCGACGATGGTTACCGTCGGTGCTTCACAGCCGAGCAGTGCCTGCATGCAGGCATCGTCCTCGATTTTTGTATTTGCCCTTCGTGTGCTGCCGAAGGCGACAATTTTGGCGTTTTTCAGGTCCATCTCGCGGACTTTCCTGAAGAACTGCTGCTCTTTTGGGTTGCTCATCGGGTAGCCGCCCTCGATGTAATCAAGACCGAAATTATCCAGACGCTGAGTGATCAGCAGCTTATCCTGCAGTGAAAAGCTTATGCCTTCGCCCTGCATGCCGTCGCGCAAGGTCGTATCGTAAATCTTTA
>CBDUSK010000270.1:0-2402 GCA_965369915.1 uncultured Phycisphaerae bacterium | reverse complement strand
TTGAGTGTAGATTATTCGGATAGTCTCAGGTTCGCAATTCTGCGCAAAGCTGAGGCGGAGCAAAAGTATCGGGTCGTAAATCCTTGTAGCATAAGGGTTTGGAGAGGTGTCCGAGCGGCTTAAGGAGCTGGTTTCGAAAATCAGTGTACCTTTCGGGGTACCGCGGGTTCGAATCCCGCCCTCTCCGTTTTGATTTTCGTTTGGCAGATTAACAGGAAGTTTATAGTGAGTATTGCATTATGATAGTAGTCATAGATTACGGTGTTGGCAATGTTAAAAGCGTCACCAATGCGGTTCGGCATATCGGCTGTGCAGTTACTGTCAGTTGCCAAGCCGAAGATATCGAAAAAGCTGACGGAATAATCCTTCCCGGAGTCGGTGCCTGCGGCTACGCCATGAAGGTGCTTGGTCCTTTGGCAGAGACAATCCGCAAAGTCGCGATCGACGGCAAGCCATTGCTTGGTATCTGCCTGGGGTATCAACTGCTGTTTGATGAAAGTCACGAGCACGGCGTGCACAAGTGCCTCGGCCTGGTAGGCGGCAAGGTTATCATGATCCCGGGTGGTATAGACGAAAACGGCAACCGGCTGACGATACCGCACATGGGCTGGAATCTTGTTAAACTGCCTGACGGTATGGACCTGTTCGCGGGGCTTGAAGGTCAGGAGTATTTTCCGTTCGCTAATTCCTATTATGCCGACGTTACGGACACCGAGACGATCGTTGCGTATACTAATTACGGCATCGATATATCCGCTTCGGTGCAGAAGAAAAATATCTACGGTTGTCAGTTTCACCCGGAAAAAAGCAGCGAGGCCGGGCTAAAGATACTGCGGAATTTCGAGCAGATATGCAAAAAAGGGGGCCGCTGATGCTTACCAAAAGAGTGATCCCGTGCCTCGACGTTAAAGACAACCGCGTTGTAAAGGGCGTTAATTTTCTCAATCTTCGTGACGCCGGCGACCCGGTCGAACTCGGTGCACGATACAGCAGCGAAGGAGCGGACGAGCTTGTGTTTTTGGATATCATGGCGACTATCCGATCGAACAAGACAATTGTCGGGATGGTCGAGAAAGTGGCGGAAAATGTTTTTATTCCCTTTACTGTCGGCGGCGGCATCAGCAAGGCAGACGAGATCGGACTACTGCTGCGAAGCGGCGCGGACAAATGCTCCATCAACACCGCGGCGGTGAAGGATCCCGAGTTGTTAGCCGAATCGGCCCAGCGTTTCGGCAACCAGTGCATCGTGCTGGCCATCGATGCAAAACGAACCGAAGGCCAAAAAAACAAATGGCATGTAACTATCAAGGCGGGATCTGAGCCGACGGATATCGACGTGGTGGAATGGGCGGTGAAAGCCCAGAAGCTCGGAGCGGGAGAGATACTTCTGACCTCGATGGACGCCGACGGCACTAAATCAGGTTATGATATCGCACTTACCGCGGCGGTTGCAGGTGCAGTGGATATTCCGGTTATCGCTTCCGGCGGCGCAGGTACGCTCGAAAGCCTGGCAGAGGTCCTGAAACACGGCAAGGCCGACGCCGTTCTTGCGGCTTCGATCTTCCACTACGGCCAGTACACCATCAAGGAGACGAAAGAATATCTCGCTGAAAAAGGTATTCCCGTAAGAAAAGTAAATTGAGAACGAAACACTGCAACGCAATAATACTGGCAGTTTGCCTGACGATATCAGCGGGGTGTATTGTTTTTCATCCCGAAAGGTTTGGGGTTCATATTTTCGGTTTCACATGGCCGAGGCACTGTCTTCTAAATCATGTTTTCGGAATAAGATGCGCCTTATGCGGAATGACTCGCTCATTCAGCGCACTGGGTCACGGAGAACTGTCAAAAGCCCTTCAATACCATGTGCTTGGGCCCCTGGTTTTTGGTTTTATTATTTTTCAGATCCCGTATAGAATATGGGCGATCGCAAAAATGCCGAAACTTGTCAATAAAACAATACGAAAATCTCATGCGGTTTTTGCCGTTGCCGTTGTCTTTGCGTTGTTCATTAACTGGTTCATCTATCTTGGAGGACGTTTATTGTGAACGAATTTCATCAGCACAAAATAAGTGTTATCGATCCGGTTAACGACGCACTGAACCGAGTCAAGTTATTGCTCTTTGGGCCTTTTGAGCTGAAGAAATGGTTTGTGATCGGTTTTTGCGCCTGGCTTGCAAACCTTGGAAAGGGCGGCGGCGGTGGTGGCAGCGGCGGCAGCGGCGGCGGTTTCGGCGAGCTAAAAAACACCATAATCAACCATCTGCCGGTAGTAATTATCGTAGGGACGATAGTATTTTTAGTAATCCTGGCGATCACAGTATTGGTGTTGTGGCTGAACAGCCGGGGGAAATTCATGTTCCTTCATTGTGTGGCAAAGAACAAGGCTGAGGTCAAAGTT
>CBDUSK010000269.1:0-2431 GCA_965369915.1 uncultured Phycisphaerae bacterium | reverse complement strand
TTTATTATATCCTTGCTTTTCATTTAGATCTTAAATCCAATACCTTTGAGTTTCCCGGCAAGTATATCATCACGTTTTTTCATCACTATCCGGGTATTTTCAAATTCCCTGCGCACGGGATAATCTTTTCTGAGGTCGTCGAACCACTTTCCCCGCCGGTCCTCGGGGACTATCAGAATTTCTCTCGTATTAAAGTCATCCCGGTTGATCACATAGACCTGCTGAACGGTGTCATGCAGGATCGTCTGCTCATCGGCAGTATCGTCGTCGATCTCGATCTGCGGGACATCCGGCCCCGGCAGAAAATCCTCCACGGCCCTTACAGCTTCAAGCCCAAAATGCTCACAGGCAGCGTTATATATCATTATCATCCCCGCCACCTTGCCGTCGTACGAATACCCCGCGATATGCGGTGTGGAAAGTTCGGCCCTCAAGATCAGTTCGTTATCTATATTCGGCTCATTCTCCCAAACGTCCAGTACGGCACCTGCGATCCTTTTTTCGTTAATCGCGCTTTTCAGTGCTTCGGTATCGCAGCATCCGCCTCGCGCGGTATTAATAAAAAACACATCGTCCTTCAGTGAATCAAAAAACTTTTCATCGGCAAGATGGAACGTCTTATCGATCCCCTCGAATGTCAACGGCGTATGAAGTGTTATAAAATCACAATCGTAAAGTTCTTCTATCGGTCTGTATTTTTCATCCTTCGTTTCTCTTTGCAGCGGCGGGTCGTTCAGCAATACTTTCATTCCAAGAGCTTCGGTTTTGGCAGCGACTTTGCTGCCGACACTGCCCACGCCGACAATGCCGATGGACCTTCCTTCGAGCCTGAATTTGTGTTTCTTTCCCAGCGCCAGCAGCGCGGCGATCATATATTCGGCTACGGAGTTGGCATTTGAGCCCGGGGCATAGGCAAAACCGATGCCGTGTTCACTAAGATACTCGGTATCGATATGGTCCGTGCCGATAGTCGCGGTCGCCACGAATTTGACAGAGCTATCGGTTAGCAAGTCGGCGCTAACTTTGGTTATGCTCCGGACGGCAAGTATATCGGCATCTTTTATAATTACCGGATCTATGTCCCTGCCCGAGACTGTCTCAACATCACCGATCGCGGCGAAACAGTCCTTAACGAACGGTATATTTTCATCTGCTACTATCTTCAATAAAATCACCTTCCAAGAATAAACTTAGCACTCTTAGCAGAAAAAACAACCTCATCAAAGGAGTTTTCAATTCCGCTTATCATTATAAGTTTTTGCGTCTTCATTATCTTGGGCCCAAACTCATCGACAAGATGCCCAAAAAATATCTTCGCCCTTTCATATCTATTATCGCCCTGAAGCATCGCCTCAGGAGCTTTATTGAAATAACGGCCGGGTTTCTCTGTTCCCTGCCCCGCAATATATATAATATTGCGTTCCGGATAGATGGCCCTTATTTTTTTGTCGTCAAGATCTTTGTTCCTGAAGAACTCATATGGCTTTATCAAACCATATCCATATCTGTTATAGGCTGGCATCGCCTTGATCTGTTCGGCACCTGGGACCGCAAATTCTCTTCTGGATTCCCCGACCCTGCGTTTCTCACTAAGATACATATAGGTAGATATTGACATTGCAACATACCTGACCTTTACACCAGCCTCAGCCGCCACACTCTCTCCAACTGTATTACCCGCTGCGAATCTTTGAACAAACTCACCGCCATTTGAATGACCTGCAATAGTGATCCGTTCTAAATTCGGAAATAAATCTTTATTGCACAGTGAGGATATTATATCTTCAAGAACCATGTACGCACTTATCTTTAGGTATTCTTCGCTGGTAATGACACGAGACAACTGTGAACCCCAAAAGGGGGAAGCCTTCCATAGAAGCAATTTATCTTCCTTGACATTTTTTACATGTATCTCTCTATTGAACTGAGGAGTGAAAATAAGGGTAGAGAATTTTGCGTGATCGTATTTTGAAATAAGCTTTTTATAATCATTGAACAGCTTTTCGACATTATACTCGGCGCTGTGTATCGGAATGATCACATGCTTAATATCGGAATTCTTCATATCGATCGCATAGTTGCTTTTATAGGGCAGATAATAGGTTTTGTCACTTGATTTGCTAAAGGCATATCTTTGGTTAACAATCTTAACCGCTGCATAAACGGGGCTTGAAGTTATAAGTGTAAAAATGATATAAGACAAAAATAACGAAAATGTTCTCATCAGAAATTCCTTCTATAGTTCAAATCCCGCGATCTGTGCTCCGCAGGCCGGGCTATCTAATGGAAAATATAGACCTCCGGATTTATAAAGTCAACTATAAAGACGAAAATACAATATAAAAGCAAAAGGGCTGAATTCAGACTGATAAAAGCCTTTCTTTGTTTTATCTTTGACCTCATCTTTTTTCCTGTTATAAGCTCATTCCAG
>CBDUSK010000268.1:0-2438 GCA_965369915.1 uncultured Phycisphaerae bacterium | reverse complement strand
ACGAGGAAATCTTCCGGAGAGAAGAAGCGAAGAAATAAATTTTCATCCGTCAATTTCGCGACAGGGGACAAATGTACCGGGATCTTTTTAATTGTCAGGCACCGAAGATGTCAGAGACGGTGTTCTGGTCGAGGTGTCTGGCGTAGTAATGTTTTACCGCTGAGTTTCCATGCCGCTGGATATTGTCCATCGACGAAAAGACACCCATTTTCAATAGAACCAAAACCAGGATACAGGCAGCTGCGTTTACTACCGGTTGAATGATACTACTATAACGGACGAACCATCCGGGTTCAGGGCGAATATCTTTTAGT
The DNA here is from genome assembly GCA_965369915.1 of uncultured Phycisphaerae bacterium. GTDB lineage: Bacteria > Planctomycetota > Phycisphaerae > Sedimentisphaerales > Anaerohalosphaeraceae > CBDUSK01. Next base: position 2,124 of record CBDUSK010000268.1, on the reverse strand, counting down.
TTTTCAGCTTTGGGGGCGTACCTTAAGGAGTGCTTTAAGACGTTTATTGCCTGAGCGTTTGCCCGCTTTAAGAGGTCAAGTGTATGCGGCTGAGACTTTAATAAGGCAAGTGCGATGTTTACCCTGCCGATCCGGCTGAGCCGCTGCTGACAACGCGGGCAATTTGCTATATGGTTCTGCAACCAGCCGGAGTTAAAGCTTAAATGTTTAGCAAGAGCTTTGGCAAGAGCGTTCCTGGTTTGGCTGCATTTATTTTTTATGTTCAGCTTAGTCATTATATCACCTGTTTTCTTCTTTGTTTAACCACGAGGCCAAAAGAGTAATCGCTTTCGACCGATAGACCCGAGCGGTAGCGGCTCTTATTCCAAGTATGCTCGAGACCCTTTCATAGGGCAGTTCGGCCAGGTCACGAAGTACGATGACCTCCCTTAAGTAGTCAGGCAGTTTAGTGATCGCAGCTCTTAATTTTTGCTGCAGGAATTTTGCGTCCAGATCACTTCCGTAATTAACTGTCCGGGTTGTTTTTGCACTTTCAAAAGCTTTTTTATATTTTAGGCGAGTTTTTTTTCGCCTGAGCATCGAGATAGCCGTATTAGCAGCGGTGCGAAACAAATAGGCCTGAACGTTGTCGGGTTTTTGCCTGCCCTGGTAATGCGCGAGTTGGAGAAAGGTCTGCTGATATGCGTCGCAGAGGTCCTGTTCGTTGCCGAGTATCCTCCAGAGCATCGTAACCAGCCCGGGGCCGTGGTTTTGCATTGCAGAGAGTACCCAGCGCTGACTCTCATCGATAGACCTGACAGCAGCGAAATCCCAACTCAATCCGAAAATAGCATCATTAGTCGACATAAATGCTTACAACTTATATTTGAGTCTTTCGCATAATAAGACGTACGAATTATCAATATGTTACCATATTTTTCTTTAAAAATATAGAAAAAAGCACCAAAAACGGTTTTTACAAGTAACTTTTGACCGCTGTATGCGTCATATAATACGAACAGACAGTCAAAATAGTTCAGATAAGTGTTATTGAAAGCAGTGACTCATGAAGAATAAAGGTAAGCAAAGCGATATTGTAGCCCTTGTGGACGAGCTTCTTGCAGATGCGATCGGTTGCGGGGCGAGTGATGTTCATTTTGAGCCTACAAACAGCGATCTTACAGTGAAATACCGGCTTGACGGGTCCCTGAAGACGATCGAGAGACTACCAAAAATCATAAGCGATAACATAATCGTGAGGCTTAAGGTGTTAGGCGGGCTTTTGACTTACCGTAACGATATTCCCCAGGAAGGGCGGATCGAGGGTAAGGACGAGTCGGCTGCAGGGGGAAAAGTAACGGACAAACGTCTGGCGATATTTCCTACTATCCACGGCCAGAGGGCTGTTGTGCGGCTTTTCTACGAAAATACGGGGCTGACGGAGTTGGGGCAATTGGGTTTTTCAGATTATATCTATTCGGGCCTGAAGGATATAGCCTGTCAGAACCAGGGAGTATTGCTATTGACGGGGCCTGCGGGGAGCGGAAAGAGCACGACGTTGGGGGCGCTGCTGCGTGATATTCTGAAAAACCATCCGGGCAAAAGTATTATCGCGTTAGAGGACCCGGTTGAGCGAAGTATTGAGGGAATTACACAGGTCCAGATATCTCTTCGCGGTGAAATGACATTTCCAGTGGCGCTTCGGTCGCTGCTTAGACAGGACCCGGAGGTGTTAATGATCGGAGAGATACGGGATGCGGAGACCGCGGGGATCGTGATAGAAGCGGGATTAACGGGGCATCTTTTGATGAGTACGATGCACAGCGGAAGCCCTGCGGGTTGTTTGCTGCGACTGCTTGAAATGGGAATCGAGCCATACCAGGTAACCTCAAGTGTGTCGGCGGTTCTGAACCAGCGGCTGGTGCGGAGGCTATGTGAAAAATGTAAACGAAAGGAAAACGACGAAACGTTTACGGCGCAGGGATGCGAGGAGTGTTTTGATACGGGTTACAAAGGCAGGGTTCTTATCGCAGAGATGGTTCGATTGGATGGGGAATTACGAAAGGCGATCTTAGCGAAAGCGGATATGGAGGCGTTGGGAAAGATCCTGGCGAGCAGGGGTCATATGGATATGGCACATGACGG
>CBDUSK010000267.1:0-2462 GCA_965369915.1 uncultured Phycisphaerae bacterium | reverse complement strand
CGGGCCTTACCCTGCACGACCAATTCGTCGGCGGCCATCCCGAATGGGACGAGGGCAATATCATCATCGGCCGCGATGGCAACAAGCAAGCTCTCTACGATGTGGATAAGCAAAAAATCGTCGGTCAAATTGGAACACCCAAAATGTTCCCAAAACCAGGGGGCGATATTTCGCTTTCCCCCGACGCCAACTGGTTTGTCAACGGGTATAGTGCCAAAAAAGCTAATGAACACTATAAAAACTATTACGCCGTATATCGCCGAAGCGACGGTGCCTTCGTTCGCAGTGAAGGCATTAGCAAAGGCAAATACAGCGGCAACATCCGCATCGACGGAGCACCGCGATGGAACCGAACCAACGATGCGATCCTTGTCCCCGGTATCGCCGAAAATAAAACCCGGCAGATGTTTATTCTGCATGTAATCACTGACGAGAAATAGCCGGAATCATCCGTCTCGCTGCCGTCTTGCTTTTCTCTTCCTATCACTCCTCCTTCATCAATCCCGTTTTCCCACTTAGTATATATCGCAAACCCGTCATCCGTAAGCACAGGCGCAATTAAAGTGACCGGGAGTCGTCTCCGCCGGGTATCATTACGGAGAAAGCGTTTCCTGCCGGTTGCTTTTAGAAGCTTATCTGCGACAGCAAAACGCAAAAGTTTCTTTGAGGCCTTTTGTAAAGTTGTAAAATGCGGAACTTGAGCCAGGTTAAAACTCTTGCATAGATCAGGGCTGTCAGCTAAGATAGCAACGATGCATCGATAGTCTATCTTAAAAAAGATTTTAAGAACCAGGCGGGAAAAAACGCAAAACAAAAAATAAAAACAAGAAAAACTGATTTTAGGCGAGGACTTTTTATGGATCGAAGACGATTTTTAAAAAACTGTGCGATGACCGCTGGTGCTTTCGCACTTGGCGGCTGTGCTAATGGAAAAGGCGGGAAAAAGAACCGGCCCAATATCATTCTGGTTATGACAGACGATCAGGGTTATGGCGATCTGGGTTGTCACGGGCATCCGTTTTTAAAGACGCCCAATCTTGATAAGCTGTATAGCCAAAGCACACGGTTTACGGATTTTCATGTGAGCCCGACATGCGCTCCTACGCGCTCTGCGCTGATGAGCGGGCGCGTGCCGTTTAAAAACGGTGTGACCCATACCATTCTCGAACGTGAACGCATGGCACTAAGCTCTACGACTATCGCGGAAGTATTAAAAACGGCTGGTTATACTACCGGTATCTTCGGCAAATGGCATCTTGGCGACGCTGACGCTTATCAGCCGGACAAACGCGGTTTCGACGAGGTGTTCATTCACGGCGGCGGCGGAATAGGCCAGAGTTATCCGGGTACATGCGCCGATACTCCCGGTAACGGTTATTTCGATCCGGTCATTAAACACAACAATACCTTTGTTCAAACAAAAGGGTATTGCACGAATATCTTCTTTCAGCAGGGGCTGTCGTGGATAGAACAAAGCAAAGACAGACCATTCTTTGCCTACATCGTGACAAACGCGCCTCACTCGCCGTATATAGTTGCCGATAAATATAAAGCGTTGTATGAAGGTAAATGCCCCGACAAATCGGCAGCCTTTTTAGGAATGATCACCAACATCGATGATAACATGGGACTGCTGATGAGGAAACTCGACGAGTGGGACCTTGCCAATGATACGCTGCTTATCTTTATGACCGACAACGGGTCTGCGGCCGGTGCGGGTGTTTATAATTACGGCATGAAAGGAAAGAAAGGAACCATTAACGAAGGCGGCTGCAGAGTGCCGCTATTTTTCAGGCTTCCCGGAAAGATCAAGGCAGGCGTCGACGTGGACCGCTTGGCGAGACACTATGATATGTTCCCGACACTGGCGGAGTTTGCCGGAGCGAAAATTCCGAAAGGATATAAACTCGACGGCCGAAGTCTGGTGCCCTTGATCGAGAATCCGAAAGCTGAATGGAAAGACAGATACACCTTTTTCCACAAAGGCCGATGGAGTAAGAAAGGTGCGCCGGGACACTGGGGAGAAGGAAACACTGACCCTGATAAAGCAAAGTACAAGGGTTTTGCCGTGCGAAGTGAGAAATGGCGTCTTGTCGGCAAAGGTGAACTCTATGACATCGAAACTGATCCGGGTGAACAAAAGAACGTGGCCAAAGAAAATCCAAAAGTTGTAGAGGAAGTGCTCAAAGCATATGACGCATGGTGGGATGAGGTAAGGCCCATGATGGTAAACGAAGATGCTTCGCTGGATGTCGAGCAGCCGTTCCGCAAGCAGTTCGAAAAACAAAAAAAGCAAAAAGGTATCGACCAGTGGAACGATCCGCGATATAAATAAAAAGCTAAGAAGCTTACTTGAGGGTTATCAAATGAACAGGCGAACGTTTCTTAAAAATCTTGGAGTCGGTGTCGCGGCATTAACTTTGCCTGGGTGCAATGCGTCATCTCAAAAAGGTTCAGGCGAT
>CBDUSK010000266.1:0-2464 GCA_965369915.1 uncultured Phycisphaerae bacterium | reverse complement strand
GATGAGTTGAATTTAATTATTCTTTCCCTGTAAAAACCACGTATCCCCGCGCGATGAGCGGCCATGTCATATACGAGGGCATCATCTTTAAGAACCTCAACGTCGTTTACAAGAACCTTTAACCGCCCATTACGAGCAGCCGCTATCGCGACGGTAAGAACAGCCTGGTTGCCGACGATCTCATCCATATCGAACTTGATCGTCCACGGCGAAAGATCGTACCCGCCGCTGCTGTTCTTAACACACCACTGATTAAAGTTCCAGTCCCTCGCTTCGTTACTCTTTCCAATAGTATAAGTAACAGCATCTGGAAAATCTTTCGGGTACTCAAACCACAAACCAAACCGGCGGAAATCATCGCCATGACGGTACTCAGCGGCACTGCGGTCGGCGGTACCGATCTGCCAGATCAACTTGCCGTGTTTTCTCGGTGTCCAGTTTAATTGTCCAAGAGCATTTACAGCACCTGCCTTTACAGTTACGCCGTCAAGCTCATATTCATCGAGTACGCCGGATACGTTTGAATAAAGTGTATATTTGCCGGGCCGAACTTTTTCAATCGCAAAGGCCCCGTCAGTGCCGGCCTTTGTCCAGAAGATATAATCTTTGCCCTGCCTTTGCCAGTTCGTATCGGCAGTGCCGTCGGTAGGCTGGGCAAGGATCACGAGCGCCCCGGCAGGACTGCTGCCGTCAGTAATATTCAACTTACCTGTAACCGTTGAGCGTGCCGCGGCAAGAGGGTAATTGGGATGCTTCATCCAGCTATAGGGCCAACTTGCTTTTTCTGCTTTAAGCTTCGCTTTTGCATCGGCCCACGCCGCATCCGGATCGGCTGCCTTGTTGACGTATATCATATACGGGCCGATTATTTTTTTCCATGCGGCGTCTTTAGAGTCTAAGGTCATCCCGCCTGAACCGTAATGGCCCGATACGGCATGAGTCATCATAACCGGTGTAGTGTCGGTTTGATGGGCGCAAATATGCTGCTTGGTCGGCCCGCCGTTAATAAATTCCCGGCTTGGCCTGACCATCCACGCGCCTCTGCCGCTCCCCGCCCAGCCGTATACATCAGCGTCTTTAAGATAGTTACTCCGCAGATATTTATAGTAAATCGAACCATCCGGCAGTTTTATTGCTTCACGCGGACTTTGCGGTATTGCCGCGGCAAGCTCGGCAGGTGCCGGCTCGTCAAAAACACGCCCATCTTCGATATAGACGCGAGTGAATATTTCCGGGTCCAAACGATAAGCATCTCTAAACTGTGTAAGCTTGCAAAGGCCATCATCGACATCGTGCTCAAATATCTGGTACACATAGATACCGCTGTCGCCGCTGCGCATGACAAAACGAAGGTCAAAAGTCATCGGAAAGGCTGCATTGGCACCGCGTTTAAACGATATTTCCTTAAGTGTATCGCTGTCGCGTACAAGCGAATAAGCAGTGCCCTTCGTACTACTTTTTTTCCCGTTACAAACAGCAAGGACATAGCCCGCACCGCCGTTACCGAGCAATTCCACGCTAACCTGCGTCAGAGATGTTAATCGTCCGCTGGACTTATCCCACGCAGCCGACACAATACCGTTATCCAGCTTCACTTGACTACCAAGATCCGTAAGAGTAACAGCCGCCATCAAAGCCGAACCCGTAAACAAAACAATTGCTATTAATAAAATTGTTCTATATCGCATATTTTCAATCACTTCACCACTTCTTCAGCGAAGGTTAAACCTTCTCCGGCACGGCAAACTCTTTTCGCATCTCGTAGCGAAGCAGTTTGTTGGCTTCGGCGGAACCGTTGGCGACGAATTTCTCTGCCTTCGGATCGAACGTCAGCTTCGGGCCTAAGATAATCTTGCTCATGTCGCCGCCGTTAGCCTTAATCTGCCCGAGCTGCTGATCGGCTGTTATCCTGATATCTTCGTAGTCCTTCATCCTTGCGCGGATCAGATCCGGAGGAGTCTTCTTGCCAATCTGATACGAGATGTTACTTAGGTGGCAGATCGCGGAACTGACGTGGCAACCCTCTATCGGGGCGTTGAGTTTTCCGTGGTCATTGGCTTTGATGGCATCGATGAAGTTCTCTATATGTCCGATGCCGCCGTTACCGGTATATTGTTTGATCATTTCCTTGCCGTCCGGAGTGTAGGCCTTGCCGCCTCCGCGACCTATCTTGATAAGGGCCTTTTCGCACATGATGATATTACCGCCGCGCGACCCCATGTAGACAGCCCTGACATTGCGGCTTTTCGAAATCGGCAGGTCACGAATCTCGACCGTCAGCGGGATACCTTTGTGTTCCATCATGGAGAAGATCATGTTCGGTGCATCGGCGGCGTCGTCCCAGCGAAATCTCCCGCCGGCGGACATGACGCTGTCGGGCATCTCTTTCCAGCCCAGCATGAAACAGAGGTCGCTGGTATAGTGGACCGCCCAGTTGCCCATCTCGCCGTCGCCCCATCTCAGG
>CBDUSK010000265.1:0-2480 GCA_965369915.1 uncultured Phycisphaerae bacterium | reverse complement strand
TTTAAACGTTTACAAAACATAATTCAGTTTTTTCGACATCAACGATCTTATCAAAATCATCTTGAACGGCCGCTCTTATTCGTTATTCAGTTTTCTGAAAGCCCCTTCCATCATCAGAAAAAAAGCCTGACCTTCAGGTGAAGTGCCTGGTGCGTTAAATAGGGGGGCTGCACTTGCATTTTGAAGCAGTCCAAATTCATCGACATTAGCATAAACCCCGCGCCGCATTTTGTCAGCCGGAATTTTATAAGATGGATCCAACCAACCGGATTTTATTGCGGTATAGATAGTGTAAGCCAGCATTGCCGGCAAAGTTGACTCTTCAAAATTGGGTTCTGTTATTTTATCGTATAAAAGTCCGCTGGGCAGTTGATGCCCAATACAGCCGTCAAGTACATCTGTGCAATATCTAATCAGTTTTTGTTTATCCGATTTTCTTTCGTCAGGTAAAAAATTGATAACCTGCGCCATTGCCGCAGCACACCATCCGTTACCGCCTCCCCAAAACGATGGGTCTTTAAATTCCATAGTTTCCTGAATACGAATATGGTGAAATAGTTTTTTGTCTTTATTCCAAAGCACATCACGAATTCCTTCGATCTGACGAATGGCTTCATCGTAGTCGCCCATTTGAGCAAGAAAGGGAGCCACCATAAACATATTATCGCTGAAAATAACTTTAGATTTATTATTGTGATAGATCACACCGGCGGCATTTTTCGATCCCGGGCGTTTTAAATATTCGTATTGGGCCTGTGCTGCTTTTTTATATTTTTCTTCACCGGTAATTTTATAAGCTGCCAAAACTCCTGGGCCATTTACTCCCGTATCAGCAATATTCATATCGGAACCAACCATTGAAAGTCGTCCGTCCGGTTTTTTCCGCTGAACCGCTTCTCCGGCCATAATAATCAGGTTTGTTGTGTCACCAATTTCCAACATGCCCTGCATTGCTGTTCCATGTTCCCACGAATAGCGCTGCATACAAAGCATTGCCGTTTTTACCTTTTCAACTATAGCTTTCGTCACACCTTCACTCGCCCGAGCGTCTTTATTCTGGAAACTCTGCGAACCTTCCGAGCATCCGGACAAACCCGTAACCGCCATAGACGCTCCTGCCGCTTTTAAAAAATTTCTTCTGTTATGAAAATCCTTTTTCATCGGTATACTTTTCTGATTTCACATTTATTTTTGCCGGATCGATTAACCCCTGCAAGAATACGGTTAAAAACAACCTGTTTCTTCTCGTCACAATAATCTCCCAATTATTCCAACCATAAATACCACATAATTGGTTTCATCTGACATTTCCCAGTAAACAATAGCATATCTCGGCCCAGCTACGCCGCTGGGTCTGTTTTCCGTTTTCGTCCACAAGTTAATCGGCCTTGTTTTCCTGGTCGCCGGCTTGTATCTGCTCGATGTGCAGTGTGTATTTATCGAGTTTGGTCTGTCCCTCATCGTACTGGGCCTGTGCGTTTCGCAGGTGCCTGCCCAAGATGGACCAGATGTCGGTAAAGCCTGTGAAACTGCCGGCAAGTTTTCCGAGGCCCTTGCGAATCTCGGCGGCCTGAGCTTCTATCTGCAGACCTCGCAGGCCCATCACTATCGTCATAAGATATGCGTACAGCAGATTAGGCGAAACAGGGATGACCTTCTTTTCCAGTGCATAGTTCAATATGTCAAGCGTATCGGTCTGGTACTTTATTATCGTTTCGTAATACACATTCTCAGCCGGGATATACATCATCGCGAAATCCAGCGTTCCTTCGTCGGGGTTGATATAATCGGCGGCGATCTTGTCGATATGGGTTGTTATATCTTTCTGGAACTGCCTGCGGAGTTTTGTTCTTTCGTCATCGTTTTCTGCTTTCAATATACCCTCGAACGCGGGCAGCGGAAACTTAGCATCGACCGAGACCGAATGGTCCGGCATCTGGACAAGGCAATCAACGATCTTACCGTTCTTGAAAGTATGCTGGGTCTTAAAGCTGTTTGCCGGGAGTATTTCCCTTAATATTTTTTCGAGCGACTGCTCTCCTAACTGGCCGCGGAGCTTGGGGCTTTTAAGTATGTCCTGAAGGCTTCTTACATCGGCGCCTAACTGGAGCATTTTTTCACTGTCGCCTTTTAACCGTCCAAGCTGATTCTGCAGCTTTTCTAAGGTTTCTTTGCTGGAGAGAAGATGTTTATCGATGTTTTCCCGGCTGGACTGGAGCTTTTGTTCCATCGTCTGGCTTGATTTGTCCTGCGATTCGCGGATGGCTTCAAGCTGCTGCTGCAGGAGATTTATCGTCGTGCTTTGTTTGGTTAATTCCTTCGATGACGCCGAATTGGTGCTGATAAGCCAGAAAAGGCCCGCTACTATAAGTAAAACCAGGACGATCAATATTGTTATAAGAACTTCCATGCCTTGCTCCCTGAGTTTTCTGATGCATGGATTATAGTTTCAATCACCCCGTTCGTAAAGGACGGATTAT
>CBDUSK010000264.1:0-2503 GCA_965369915.1 uncultured Phycisphaerae bacterium | reverse complement strand
GGTATCATCCAGGCTGCGACAAAGACGGCTACATTAATTATCAGAAGCCGCATGACGATGGGGGTGATCGGGGGTATCGAAAGGCGCATCTGGCGGCCGTAGAGTCCTCCGGTGTGCTCACGGCTATAGTCTCTGTCGTAAATACCCATAATATTCCCAAAACTAACTACATATATTATGCTGTGTAACTTATAATATCGGCAAAATGCGGGTTTGTCCTACTGAAAAAACCGAAAATATCTATTATAAGGCTCAGAAAAATCGCGGAAACAGCCAAATTCGAGTTCCTGAAAAACAAGCTTGCCGAGCTAAAAAACGGGGATCTATTGCGTCAACTCGTTACCATAGAATCCGCGCAGGGGCCTGTTGTAACGGTCCAGGGCAGGGAAAAAATCGTCTTTTGCAGCAATAACTATCTGAATTTAGCGGCTGAGCCGCGGGTGACGGCTGCGGTTGTCGAAGCGGTCAGGAAGTTCGGCACCGGGGCGGCGGCATCACGGCTTCTAAGCGGGACGATGAAACCGCATGTCGAACTGGAGCGAAGTTTTGCGGACCTTTTCGGAACCGAAGCCGCTCTTTTCTTCACTTCCGGCTGGACAGCGAACCAGGCTGTTATTACCACCATTCCGCAAAAGGATGATATCGTACTTATTGACAAACTTGACCACGCCTCGATCATCGACGCGGCAAGGTCGGGACGGACACAGTTCCGCACTTTCAAAACGACAGAAATAGACAAGCTCGAAAAGTACCTGGCCGATCCTGCTTATGAACGAAAATTCATCGTAACGGAAAGTGTTTTTTCCATGGACGGCAATACGGCTGAGCTCAAGGGGCTTGTAGAACTTAAGAATGCTTACGATGCAATTTTGATAGTTGACGAGGCCCACGCGGTGGGCTGTCTTGGCAGGACGGGAGCGGGCCTGGCGGAACAACTCGGAGTTCTCGATCAGGTCGATATTATCGTTGCGCCTTTAGGCAAGGCCGTTGCCGCGACAGGCGCAATCGTTGCAGCGAAAAAAACTGTTATCGACTACCTGATAAACAAGGCAAGGGGTTTTATTTTCACAACCGCGCCGTCGCCCGGAGTGTGCGCGGGGGCGTTAAGAGCGATTGATATAATCCGGAGCGAGCCTGAAAGAAGGGACAGGCTCAGCACGAACGCCGAGTATCTCCGTAATAAGCTCAGAGTTGCGGGACTGAACATCGCCGACAGTACAACCTATATTATCCCGGTTATAATCGGCAGTGCCGCGGATGCCTTATCCGTATCGAAAACACTTTATGATAAAGGATTTTTCGTTCCGGCGATAAGGCCGCCGACGGTTCCGGCGGGTTCATCAAGACTGCGGATCTCCGTTCAGGCAGAGCACACGAAAGAGCAGATGGACGCTCTTGCCGAGGCGCTTAAAGACCTTTTGTAGTGTCTACAGATCTTTGTCTAGGGGGGGTCTTTTAAAATCACGCTGGTTTTTTGCTTTACATTATTCAAAGTAATGAACAGCACAAGCCCGCAAATTGCCATATAGATACCGAGGTTTTGTGAGATAGTCCAGCCGTTGTAAATCGTCCACCACCCTGACTCTAACGGATTGTCGTCGCGAAGGAATTCAAGCCCAAAGCGTGTCAGGCCGTACAGTATGAACATCAGGCTGATAGTAGTTCCGGGCTTTCGATGGCCTACCTTTCGCCAGAACAGATAAAGAAGCAAACAAACGACAAGTGCATTGGCTGACGAATAGAACTGAGTCGGATGTACGGGCAGGCACCTGTAACGGCCCTTTGTGACTTCGAGTCTTTGGTTCTCGGTCAGTTCTTCCAAAGGCCTCAGGACTTTCGAGAACCGCTTGTCCGGCCCTTTATCATAAGCGAAATATTCTTCAGGCAGTTCCAAACGGGGCTCGGCGCGGTTACGCGTATAGTCAGGATTTACCTGGCTTCGATACGCATCAGAGCCATAAGGAAAACGGATCGCCCAGGGAACATCGGTGGGCCTTCCCCAACAGCACCCGCTGAAAAAACATCCTATTCTTCCAAACGCAAGTCCGAGCATTAACCCCACAGCAAGAATATCCATGTATCGCCCGACGGAAAGTTTTTTCCTGAACAGATAGAGAAGTATCACGATCACGGCCAGGATGACACCGCCAACAAATTCCAACCCCCCTTTCCAGGTAGCAAATAACGTCCAGACCGGCTCAGAGCGAAAATCTTCGTAGTGATGGACTACATAGAAAATTCTGGCCCCGACTATGCCGGAAAGTAAAGCATAAAGTGCGACGTTTGCGATATGGTCAACATTCTCACCCAGCCTGCGCGAAAGACTCCGCATCAACAACATCGCCATTACAAAACCTATTACCATCATCAGGCCGTATGACTTGAGTGTTAGATGGACAATCGGAAGTTCAAAAAGCTCCGGGAACATAAGCTCGTCTTACAAAATTTCTTTAATTTTATTCATTTCGTCCACAACGACGACTTTCGGCTTAAGGTCCTTCAT
>CBDUSK010000263.1:0-2505 GCA_965369915.1 uncultured Phycisphaerae bacterium | reverse complement strand
GCTTTTTTCTACAGCATCGAGCAACCCTTCGATCGCCAGCTCGTCATCTTCGTTTATCCTGTCATAGTCTTCCCGCTCGGCGAATTCGACCGGGACGATGGCGAAGTTAATGAGATTGGCCTTGTGTATTCGTTCTAGTGATTTTGCGATTACGGCTCGAACCCCGAGATACATCGGACAAAGGGCCGCGTGTTCGCGGCTTGAGCCCTGTCCGTAGCTTTCCGATGCGATGACAACACCGCCGATACCTTTGGCCTTAAGCTCAAGCCCGCGCTCGGCGAATGTCGGTTTGCCCTCTTCGTTGAAACAGTTAAATACAACCTTTGCGTATTCCGGAACATTGGACCGATATTTCAGGAATGCACCAGCCGGCATTATGTGGTCGGTCGTGATCTTGTCGCTGCACTTTAGAAGCACCTTCATTTCCAGCGAATCCGGCAGTGCTTTTGGCGATTCGGGTACGATGATCGTCGGTCCGCGAAGTACCTCTACATTTTCCGCATCTTCGGCGGCAACCGGTTCGACGATCATCGTGTCATCGATGACGAATTTTTCCGGCAGTTCGGTCTGCGGATGCTGGAAATCAAGTTCTCTCGGATCGGTAAATTTGCCCGTAAGGGCACAGGCAACAGCCGTTTCCGGGCTTACCAGGTATGCCATATCGCCGGTCGTTCCGGTTCTGCCCGCAAAGTTCCGGTTAAAAGTTCGCACACTTACGACACCGTCAGCAGGTGAAAAACCCTGTCCGATACATGGCCCGCAGCCGCTTTCGAGTATTCGTGCGCCTGCTGCGATGATATCGGAAAGTGCGCCGTTTTGCGAAAGCATATTCAGCACCTGCCTGCTTCCGGGTGCAATAGCGAATTCGATCATCGGATCGATAATCTTACCCTTTAGGCTCTTTGCGACCATCATAAGATCGGTATAGCTCGAGTTCGTACAGCTTCCGACGACCACCTGGTTGACGGTTGTCCCCGCCATTTCTTTGATGGTCTTGATATTATCCGGCGAAGATGGACATGCCGCCATCGGTTCAACCTTTGAAAGGTCGATCTCGATGATCCGGTCGTATTCGCAACCCTCATCGGCAGCCAGCGGCTGATATGCATCCGCTCGATTTTGTGCTGCCAGGAATTTTTGAGTTTTTTCATCGCTTGGAAAAACGCTTGTGGTTACGCCGAGTTCGGCACCCATGTTCGTGATCGTTGCGCGTTGCGGAACCGAAAGTGTCTCGACACCTTCGCCAAAATATTCCACGACGCATCCGACGTTGCCCTTGGTACTCAGGATGCTCAGCAGTTTGAGGATAACATCTTTGCTGGAGACCCACGGATCCAGCTTGCCGGAAAGTTTTACGCCTATTACCTTTGGAGCGGTCAGATAGAACGCGCCTCCCCCCATAGCGACCGCTACATCCATCCCGCCTGCACCGATGGCGATCATCCCGATCCCGCCGCCGGTAGGGGTGTGGCTGTCGCTGCCGAGCAGCGTTGCTCCCGGCTTTCCAAACCGTTCCAGGTGAACCTGGTGACAGATGCCGTTGCCCGCGCGGGAGTGATATGCCCCGGCCTTGGTCGATACCGTTTGCAGATACAGGTGGTCATTATGGTTTTCCGGGCCGAACTGGCTCATGTTATGATCGATATAGCTGACCGACAGATCTGTCTTTACACGGCCAAGGTTCATCGATTCGAACAGCAAAAACGCCGTCGTACCAGTCGCGTCCTGGGTTAAGGTTTGGTCGATCCGAATACCGATAGCCTCACCGGTCGCCAGGGTTCCGTCAATAACATGTTTTTCAAGTATTTTGTAAGTAAGTGTCTGTGCCATAATATTTCCGCTAAATGTAACTTCTTTGTTGACAAGCAGTTAAGGCAGGGCGATGCAATACCAACTGCAACCATCGCCAGATATTGTAACACAAGATATGCGAAAGAACAATTCCGAAATATCAACATGAAATTTCTTGCTCTAAGGGGACGTTGCGATTAGTGGGGGCTTTTCTTCATATAGTCCTACTCTTTGTAGATTGCTTCCATCACTTCGAGGGCGAATCTTGCGGATACTGTTGCTGGGCCGCCGCCCATTTCTATCCCAACCTCTACCGCCTCGATGACCTCCTGTTGGGAGGCACCTGCTTTGGCAGCCTGCTCAATGTGCCACTGCATACAGGATTCGCAATCGATTACAACTGAAATGCCCACCGCGATCAGTTCTTTAGCTTTTTTAGGCAAAGCTCCGTCGGAAAAGGCCGTCTTTTCCATTTCAAGAAAAGACTCATAAACTTTGGATTTTAGAGAAATCAATTTCTCGTGTGCTTTCTTTCTCTTTATAGATAGTTCTTCTAATTGACTCATAATCCAGACTCCTTATCTAGAGCACGTACTTTTCAATTCCATAAACATTACAGTTCAATCTCCGTTTTGTATACAATGATGGCGTTTCCACCTACTTTAACGATTGTAGGTTCTCCATCTTGTAATTCCACCTCAACATCCACTGTTC
>CBDUSK010000262.1:0-2516 GCA_965369915.1 uncultured Phycisphaerae bacterium | reverse complement strand
ATTGCCGGGATATTTCTGCACGATATCGCTAAGACTGCCGAGCTTTCCTACAAGATAGGTATTTCGTATACCAACTCCGGCCAACTCCTCGGGCACATCGTTCAGGGTGCCGAGATTGTAAATAAAAAAGTCGATGCCCTTAAGCAAAAGGGTATCACTTTTGACCAGGACGTTCTGGACAGTCTTTTGCACATCATGATCTCTCATCACGGCCAATACGAATTCGGCTCACCGAAACTACCCGCCACCGCAGAAGCATTTATGGTCAACTACATCGACGACTTGGACGCAAAGATGAACCAGGTCGCCAGCCTTATCGACAACGACCCAGGCGACACCGACTGGACAGCATACCAAAGACCACTGGAAACCAGGCTGTTCAGAAAACGCCCCCTCGAACAATAAAGCGAAGTTTATATTCTTTTTCGGATGATCTTTGCGCCGAGGGCGTTGAGTTTTTCTTCGATATTTTCATATCCCCGGTCGATGTGATAAACCCTGTTTATGACGGTAGTGCCTTGGGCTGCCAAACCTGCCAGTACCAGTGCCGCCGAAGCCCGCAGGTCCGACGCCATCACAGGTGCCGCGACAAGATTTTTTACGCCGGCGATTATCACGCTCGGCCCTTCCTTGCGAAGACTTGCCGCCATGCGGTTCAGCTCGGCGACGTGCATAAACCTGTCGGGAAAGATCTTTTCGGTGATGACGCTGTTCCCGTCGGCCAGCGATAGCAGCGCCATGAACTGGGCCTGCAGATCGGTTGGGAAGCCCGGATACGGCTGGGTGGTGATATCAGCCGGGGCAATTTTGCCGTTGCTCTTGACAACACAGCCGCTATCGAGAGGTTCGACGGTAGTACCTATTTTGGATAGCCTGTCGACTACCGCCGCCATGTCGTCGACGCAGCAGTTCTCTATCATGATCTCGCCAGAGGTGACCCCTGCCGCAACCATGAAAGTGCCCGCCTCGATCCTGTCGCCGATGACCCGATATTCGATCGCGTCCAGACTGCTTACTCCTTCGACAACGAGCCTTGGAGAACCGATGCCGCTGACCTTGGCGCCCATTTTATTAAGGCAGTTCGCAAGGTCCGCAATTTCCGGTTCGCAGGCAGCCGATTCGATGACCGTTCGGCCTTTTGCCAGGACCGCAGCCATCAAAATATTCGCGGTGCCCAGCACGGTCGAGCCGAAAGGTCCGCCTAAGAAAATTTTCCTGCCCTTAAGGCCGTTCTTGGCCTGGGCGATTATGTAGCCGTTCTTGAGATGGATATCTGCGCCGAGTTCTCTGAGGCCGCGAAGATGAATGTCCACGGGTCTGTCGCCGATGGCGCAGCCGCCGGGCATCGAGATCTTTGCCTTGCCGCACCGGGCCAGAAGCGGGCCGAGAATACAGATGCTCGCACGCATTTTCCGGACGATGTTATACTCACCGACGGGATTGTTTATCACGGTCGTATCGATCTGTAGATCGCCGGCGGCGTTGCGTTCAACCGTCGCGCCGAGTTTGCTCAACAGTTTCATCAGGACCGCGATATCCGAAAGCTTCGGAGCGCCTTTTATGACCGAAGTTCCCGGCGCGAGGATGGCAGCGGCCATTATCGGCAGTGTAGCGTTCTTCGATCCGCTGAGCCGTACAGTGCCCTTTAGCTTAACTCCGCCTTCGATCCGAAATATGTCCATAACTGTTTTTCCTTGAAACCCGGACCTTAATGTAATACAAAACTGTTTTAGTTTCAAGAGATCAAAAGCGGTTAAGGACCAAATGTCGGATTTTCCCAATATTCTTGCTCAAATTGAAACGGCGGTCAGGATAAACACGGTCGATATCGCAATAATATTGATCTGCGGGCTTGGCGTTGTTTTTTTTGTATTGTGGGTTTTCGGCTTTGCCGGCTCGGTTTCACTGGCTTCGAGCCCGGTTCGAAGAAACTGCATCGGCTTTTTTGCCCCGGTTATCCTGATCGGGATATGGCTGGTGGCCTCAGCGATCACGACCTCGGCTGCGGATGCGGCCGGCAGCAAATCGCCCCGGTGGCTCGGAGAGTTCTACATTTTTCTGAGTGTGACGATACTTGAAATAAGCTTGATCGTTATTTTTCTGATCTTCGCCTGGCATACTTTTGCCCGCAGGCTCAAAGGTTTCGGTTTAAACCTGCGCACGGTCGTAAGGGATTTTCCCGCCGCGGCAATAAACTTCATCACGGTGCTTCCGCTGATATTTCTGGCGGTCCTTGCGGTCGATTATATGGGCAGGCTCATTGGCGGCCCGGATTTCCAAATGCAGGTCAACGAAAGCCTTACCGTCATCATGGAAAATCCGCAGCTTATGTTAAGAATACTGATGATATTTTTTGCGATCGTCGTAGGCCCGGTGTTCGAGGAGGTGCTTTTCAGGGGAATACTACAGTCGATGATAAGAGGTTATCTCCGGCGGCCATGGCTGGCGATCCTGATAACTTCGGCGATCTTCGCGCCGCTTCACCCGCCGATGCACTGGCCGGGAATTTTTATCCT
>CBDUSK010000261.1:0-2521 GCA_965369915.1 uncultured Phycisphaerae bacterium | reverse complement strand
AACAGAGGCGAAATAGCACTTCGCATAATCCGTGCCTGTCACGAGCTCGGCATCGAAGCCGTCGTCGTCTACTCAGAAGCCGACAAAGACGCCGAATACCTCAAGCTCGCCGACGTCGCAGTCTGCATCGGCCCGGCCGCCCCGGCTGAAAGCTACCTCAACATACCCCGGATCATCAGCGCCGCCGAAATTACCGACGTCCAGGCCATTCACCCAGGCTACGGATTCCTTGCAGAAAACGCCCACTTCGCAGAGGTCTGTGCAGATTGCGGGATCACTTTCATCGGCCCAAGCCCGGCATCCATGCAGCTGCTCGGCGACAAGGTCTCAGCAAGGGCGCTCGCAAAAAAGGCACACGTCTTAATCGTCCCGGGCTCACAGGGCGAGGTAAAGAACGAAGCAGACGCCGTCAAGCTCGCCAACAAGATCGGATACCCCATAATCCTAAAAGCCGCTGCCGGCGGAGGAGGCAGGGGCATGAGAGTCGCCCACAACGACATCAGCCTGCACGGCGCCTTCGCCGCCGCAAAAGCAGAAGCAGAAGCCACCTTCAAAAACGGGACACTATACCTCGAAAAACTTATCGAACAGCCGAGACACGTCGAGGTGCAGATCATCGCTGACAAAGCCGGAAACGCACTACACCTTTACGAAAGGGACTGTACTATACAGCGCAGGCACCAAAAGCTCATTGAGGAATCCCCATGCCCCATACTCGACGAAAAAACAAGAGATGAACTCTGCAAAGCCGCACTACGAATCATAAAACGTGCAAACTACATCAACGCCGCCACCGTCGAGTTCCTGATCGACAAAAACAAAAAGTTTTATTTCATGGAAGTAAACACAAGGATCCAGGTCGAGCATCCGGTGACGGAGATGGTGACAGGGCAGGATCTGATCAAGTGGCAGCTTCGGATCGCGGGCGGTCAGACGATCGATCTTCGTCAGAAAGATATAACTCATAGTGGGGTTTCGATCGAGTGCCGTATCAACGCCGAGGACCCTGAGCGGGATTTTGCTCCGTGCCCGGGGAAAATAACGAAATATGTTCCTCCCGGTGGACTGGGTGTGCGGGTCGATACTCATGTGTATAGCGGTTGGGAGGTTTCGCCATATTACGATTCGATGATCAGCAAGCTGATCGTTCACAAGAAGAACCGTGAGGAGGCGATCAATACCATGAAATGCGCGCTTCGTGAGTTTAAGATCGAGCCCGTGAAGACGACGATCCCAGCGTGTTTGGAAATATTGTCGCATAACCTGTTCGTCAAGGGTAAGGTTGATACGAGCTTCATCGAACGTCACATGGATTTTTAGAGTATTTCGAGGGTCAGTGCGGTGACATCGTCAACTTCTTCGGGAGGGAGATTTCGGCTGCCGACCAGTGATTCGAACTCTGTGATCATCCGGTCCGCGGACATCTCGGCTATTGAATTGAAAAGTTCGTCAAAGATAAAATGGCCCTGGTCGTTATGCTCGCCGATGAGGGTATCGCAGCCGTCGGAATAGATAAAGAGCTTGTCGCCCGCTGCGAGTTGGATGGTTTCCTGGTCGAAATCGGACCGCTCGAAGACACCTAAGAGCCCGCCGTGGATTTTCAGTTGTTTTGGGGGTTGGTTTTTCTTTATGAGGATGGGATACGGGTGGCCTGCCCGGGCGTAGGTCAACTGCATCGTTCTGATGTTTAGCAGACAATAACAGCAGGTTGCAAAGAGGCTTGAGCCGAGGTTCTGTTCGACCATTTTGATGTTGAGGTTTTTTATGACTTCCTGGGGTCCGAAGATGCGGTAATCGTCTCCGTTGGTCCGCCTCATTACGAGTGCCTGCTTGAGGAACATTGTCAGCAGGGCCGCGGGCATCGAATGTCCGACGGCGTCG
The DNA here is from genome assembly GCA_965369915.1 of uncultured Phycisphaerae bacterium. Classification (GTDB taxonomy): domain Bacteria; phylum Planctomycetota; class Phycisphaerae; order Sedimentisphaerales; family Anaerohalosphaeraceae; genus CBDUSK01. Next base: position 640 of record CBDUSK010000261.1, on the reverse strand, counting down.
GCGATATAAAAACCGATGTGCTGCTCGTCGAGTCGGACGGCGTCGTAAATGTCGCCTGAGACCCATTCGGCGGGCTGATAGAGAGCGGCCCATCTTAGCTTGTCGGAGTCCGGGAGGCGGGCGGGTAGGAACGCCCGCTGGACCTGGCCTGCCATTTTTAGCTGGGCGGCGGTGTCTTCAGCGAGTTTATCGGACGCCGGGGGCGATTGTATCGTTGGGTTTTTTTTGGTCGTCTCTGTCATTTTACCTATCTTAACATTACCGATAGGTTTGTTTCGGCTTTCCTCTAAACCAACTTAATCGCGTTTTAGCGGTCTTTTTAGCCAAGAAGGGCAGCCGATGCCAGAGTCATCGGAGAGTAGAAAATAGAGAGTTGATCAGCAGAGGGATTATTTACCGCGGCCACCTAAGGCGTAAACTTTGGCCTGGGTGATTAAACAGGTCCATCGGCGTTTATTTAAACCCGGATTTCGCAGATAAATCTTGACAAACGAACTGAATTTTGATAGGGTAGAATTGTGTAAGTGTATAATTACGTGGTATTTATGGTTAAAATGATTTGGAGATCATTGTGATGAGAAGAAACAGGCTGCTTTTAACTGTATTCGTGCTGGCGGTGTTTATGTTTACAGGCACGTCT
>CBDUSK010000260.1:0-2536 GCA_965369915.1 uncultured Phycisphaerae bacterium | reverse complement strand
CTGTGCTGGCGTCAATAGTGATCCCGCGCGTTGCCGAGTCCGCTGGTGAAGCAAAAAAGGCTAAGTGTGACTCTAACAGGGCCAATCTGATAAGTGCCCTGGAGCGCTATGCGTTGAACAACGACGGGAAATTTCCCGCGATCCAGGGCGACTTTAATTCAGGCATTGCTAACGATAAGACGTACTTTCCACACGGCTCGCCAAAGTGTCCGTATGGTATAGGTTATATCTACGATAACGCCTTGTTTACAGTGACCGCTCATAGCCATTAAGTTCACAGCATAGGATTTTCCACATAATCCCGTTTCTCAAAGAATCAACAAAAATAAGGTTAAACCAGCCTCGAAATTGGTCGAAACTATACTATATAGATTAGACAAGATTACTTACACATTAACTGTTTTAAGGAGAATACAATGACATTTTCAAGTGTAATAGAAAAGTGCATTTCGCTGGTTACCGGTAAAGGTTCTGATTCGGACCAAACCGACGAATCAACACAGCAGGACCAAAACGTTGAGCAGAATCAGCAGGACCAAAACGTTGAGCAGGATCAGCAGGACCAGCAGGAAGATGCCCAGGTCGCACAGAATCCAGAGTTTTATCAGGACGCCGACGTGTAATTGCTTTTTTGGGTCTAAATAACCGATCTTACCTGCCTGCTTGTCCGGCAAAGTTTCAACGAAGACGGAAAAGGTTTTTACTGCTGGATCTGAAGGAATCCATTTCGCTCAGGACCCGGCACCCGGCCTCGGTTACAACCACATCATCTTCGATACGTATTCCGAGCTTACCGGGGATATATACACCCGGCTCGATGGTCACAACGTCGCCGGCCTTCAGCCTGTCTTTGGCGGTTTTGGCGATAACCGGGGCCTCGTGCACCTCAAGCCCCAGCCCGTGCCCGATGCCGTGACCAAACTCCGGCAGATCATATTCAGCCAGAACCTTCCTTGCCGCAGCGTCAACCTCGGCGACCCTTACACCCGCCCGGACCGTCTTTATCGCCGCTCTTTGAGCTTCGACAACCGCGGCATAGACCTTTGCATAAAACCTGTTTACTTTGCCGACCGCAAAGCATCTTGTCATATCACAACAATAACCTTTATGCTTTACCCCGAAGTCAATGAGGATAGTATCGCTGGCTCGCAGTTTCCTCAGGCCCGGCTGATAATGAGGACACGACGCGCCCGCACCGAACGCGACGATCGTTTCGAAGCTGTTCGCCGAGCCGGTTTTTCGGATATTAAAATCGACAAGCCCCGCGAGCTCGCTTTCGGTCATCCCGGCCCTTACCTTCGCCAGGGCCAGATCCAGCCCCTGCCAGGCGAACTTTACCGCGGAAAGGATCGCTTTTACTTCGCCGGGGTCCTTGGTCCTTCGGACGGATTCGACGATTGCCGTAACAGCTTTCAGGCGGACTTTTAATTGTTTTTTTAACTCCTTAAACGCCGAAACTGAACACCGATTCTCGATAGCGGCCGTTTGGATCGACTTTGACCTGCCGATAACCTGAGCAACGGCTTTTGCCATCGTTGTCTTGCGTTCTACGATCTTGCAGCCGATACACTCCCGCCCGGCCTGCTCGGTATATCTGCTGTCGGTTATCAGTTTTACCTTTTGTCCCATAATAACAGCCCAGCTGTCCTGGCCGGTAAAACCGGTTATAAAACTAACATTTTCCGGGATTGAAAGGACCAGGCAATCGAGTTTCTTTGCCCGCATCCGCCGCCGGATGGTCTTTACGCGTTTTTTTATGCTCTTTTCATCCATTTATTGGCTCCTATGGCCTCTAAACCATATAAATAACAGGGTTTAACAAAAAAATAAAGTTTTTTTGCCCTGCGATTTGGCTTTAGGCCTTTTAATTTGTATGCTTTAATTAGAGAATAACATGTTCCGCTCCTTTTTATGGACGCAGGGAAGCTTGATTCGGGGCCGGGGTCTGCATGGGTGGGCTCAGGCCCCGTTTTTTTATCGCTTGTAGTTACAGACGGTTACGATTACAATACCGGGTCGTTTTTATGTTACTTTTATTATTTTTTAGACTGTCATAATGATACCGATTCGTGTAAGTATAAGCCCTCGCAAAACACCGTATACCAACTATGTCCTGATTATTTTAAATGCGGCTATTTTTTTGCTGACCTATTCTCCCCATGTGATCCGTTTAGGGACCCACGTCATCGAGGAACCCCTGAGGTTCTGGGCGCAGCAGTTCATGCTCACCCCGAGCCAGCCGCAGATATGGCAGTTCGTATCATATGCTTTCCTGCACGGAAGCTTGATACATATTATCTCCAACATGTTCTTTTTGTACCTGTTCGGCAACAACGTCAACGACAAGCTCGGCAACATCGGCTATACGTGTTTTTTTCTGGCAGGTGCCGTATTCAGCGGGATCGGGCATTCCTTCCTCAGTAATGCCCCGGTTCTCGGGGCAAGCGGTGCGGTCGCGGCCGTAACCGGTGCCTATCTCGTGCTGTTTCCAAAGACTCTTGTTACTATTCTATACTGGTTCTTCTTCATCGGAACG
>CBDUSK010000259.1:0-2536 GCA_965369915.1 uncultured Phycisphaerae bacterium | reverse complement strand
TTTTCCGAGGCCAAAACCGATTCTAAGCCCAAAAATGAGGATTTTCGACAAATTTTACAAAACCTTTTTATGCAAAACGAACCCAATGGTATGTTATATATTAACCAATTTGAAAAATAAGTAGTGCGGGGCTCTTTAAAAACCGAATAAGCAGTATTTGTCAACAAATGACGGGCCGGATCCCTCTAATGATCAATTATCAATACCTGCCCTGAGCAAGGCCGAAGGGATCAATAATCAATTTATAAACCGGGATTAAAATTAAGAAGACCTTGTTTTCAACCGAAAAAATAGTATAAAGACACGCTCGTTCGGCAAATATGAGGGGTCAGGTTTCAGCCAACAGCCGAGTCGGTAAAAAGATGGAGTTTTTTATGCGGATAAAATACATAGTCTCGACGATGGTCTTCTGGTGGAGAGAGCACCATATGTCATTCGAGCAGGAGTGCGAGTTCCTCAGGCACCTCGGCTTCGGCGTCGAGATCTGGCCGACAATGAAGGGAAACAACGACTGCCGATTCGTACGAAGGAACTGGTCACGACTCAAAGAAGCAACACGGGACATGCTCGTTGTACTCGCCTCACGCAACGATGGACCAACACTGCAGGAATGGGATGAGCAGATCCAGTGTGCAAAAATGCTCGATGCGTCCATCGTAACGGACCTGCAGGGGCTGTGTGTTTCCAGCGACCTCGGAGTCGCCGACTGGGGATTCGCAAAAGATGTCTTAAAACTCGCCGCCGATAACGATGTTATCGTCAGTGTCGAGACCGGGCCGTTAAAGACCCTGCTCAAGGTAGGCGAAAAATTCGACAACGTAAAATATTGCCTCGACACCGGCTTTGCGAATATCGACAACGGCACCCCTTTTACCGAATATGTTGACTCTCTTGCCGAAAGGACCGTCCATCTGCATCTGACCGACAACTACGGCCGGATCGACGACCATGAGCCCCCGGGCGTTCGAGGCGGAATGCACCGGAAAAACTGGAACTACCTGCTCGAAGCACTTAATAAGTATGACAACGATGTGATCGGGTCGCTGGAGATGTTTCCCTGTATGCCCGGTACGATGATCCGCCAGGGTTCCAGATTTATGTTCGACGTTCTCGGCTGGCCGAATCGTCCGCAGGCACTTGAAGGTTATGACGAAACTGCGTATCGGCCGATCTGACGCATCCGGTCAAAAACCGTATACAGGCCGCAACTCATCCTCCGTGGGCATAGCCGAATAGACCTCGCCTTTAGGCCCCATGTAGCCCGTTGCCGTCTTTCTGAGCTTGACCTCGGTTTTCGAGCCGTTGCTGTTGGTGACCCAGACGCTGACAATTTCCTGCTGGGTTGTGGTCCCGGTGGCAAGTGCAGGCGTTTGCTGAGCCTTTTTCTTGTCGGCTTCGTTGCCCCATAAGTACCCGGCCCCACCGCCGATCGCGGCGCCTACGAGAAGGTCGCTGCCGTCACCGCCGGTAAGAGCCGCTACGCCTACACCAAGACCCGTTCCGATCAAGGCGTCCGTCTGGGCCTCGTTCTCACAGCCGCTGGTAAAACCGACCGTGATCAACCCCGCCGCTGCTATTATTGTCATAATATACTTCAACATTTTGTGCCCCCTTTCTCTAAGAAACGATAGCCCCCCTCGTCTTGTCCTCTATTTATATATACTCGGCGAACAAACCGAAAGTTCTATACTTGTAAATTATATATCGTCTGATATACTTGCCTAAGTCAAGGTTTTTATTAACGAAAAAGGAGCATTTCGATGAAACCACGTCTGATAATAAACGGCGCAGCCGGCAGGATGGGCAGGCGTATCGCGGCTCTTGCCGTTGAGGCCGGCCGGTTCGATATTATCGCAGCTGTTGATTCGGCGGACCATCCAGATATCGGCGCCGACGCCGGGGTATTGGCCCGAGTCGATAAATTGGGGATCGAACTGGGGACCGATCTTCCGAAAAAGGCGGATTGTTTGATCGATTTTTCCTTGCCTCAGGCCGTCGATGGGGTTATCGAGCATTGCCGATCCTGCGGTATCGCACTGGTCATGGGGACCACGGGCTTGAGCGATGAGCAGGCCGCGAAGATCGCCCAGGCCGCCGAGAAGATACCGGTTATCCGGGCGAGTAATTTCAGCGTCGGGATGAATGTGCTGTTCAGTCTTGTCGGCAGCGTCGCTGGGAGACTTGGCGACCAATACGATATCGAGGTCATCGAGGCCCACCACCGGTTCAAGAAGGATTCGCCCAGCGGGACGGCGCTGACCTTAGCGGAAAATATCGCCCGGGAAACCGGCCGGGATTTTCCCGCGTGCCTGGTACATGGACGCAGCGGAAAAGACACCCTGCGACAAAAAGGCACTATCGGGATGCATTCCGTCCGGGCCGGCGACATCACCGGTGAGCATTCGGTGATATTCAGCACGTTAGGCGAAACCCTGACTTTGGCCCATTCGGCGCACAGCAGGGACAACTTTGCCCGCGGAGCACTAAGGGCCGCGGAATGGATCATCGGTAAAACTCCGGGGGCCTACTCGATGGC
>CBDUSK010000258.1:0-2556 GCA_965369915.1 uncultured Phycisphaerae bacterium | reverse complement strand
TGGATCAGCCCTTCAATAAGCTTACAACTAAAAACAGGGTGATCACAACGTGGTTGATCACGATCGTGTTTACGGCAAAAAGAAACGGTTCGGGATTATCATAATTTTGGCCGGCAATTTTTATGCTTTTGACAAGCCACGGCAGCGTCAGCACCCCGAGGATCGCTAACGGAGGTATCGTTTTAAAGACAACGCCTGAAATCAGAAGTGTAAATACCGCCGCCAAACCAAGTTTTAACAAGAGGATCGCTTTTTGTCTTCCGAATCTGACCACCAGGTTTTGTTTTCCAACAAGCCTGTCCTGATAAAAGTCCGGTATTTCGTTAAGAACAGCCAGGCAAAACACGCTCAATCCGCTGATCACAGAAATAAAGAACGGCAAAAAATCGATCCTTTGAGTTTGAATGTAGTAACTTCCCAAAACCATAAACGGTCCATAGCACAGGGCTATAACGCTCTCGCCAAACCCCCGATATGCCCATCTAATTGGCGGTCCGACATAAAAATAGGCGCCGAGAAATCCGAGAAAGGAAAACAAAAGCACCGGCCAACCGGTCCGTGAAGTCAAATACAGGCCTATGATTAACGCAAGACAAAGAGCCAGGATCCCCAGCTTGTAAAACCAATGAGGGATATCGGGGAGCTGTTGAGCAAAGATCCTGTCGCCGCCTTGTTTTGCGTCAAAGTATTCATTGAATAACTCAACTGCGGCAAGAACAATAAAGATGCCTGTGAAACCGACCCAAAAGTTGACCCGGTCAAGTTTGCCGTTAATATTGAAGGCCGCTGCCTGACCTAAAAAATAAGGAAATAGTCCGGCAAAAAGAAAAAAGCGATATCTTATTAGTTTTAGCAGATTCACCGGCGATCAAATCTCTACCCAGTTATTTGACTGGGCCAAAAGCTTCGGATCGGCAATAACTTTATTAGTGAAGTCGATAACCTCCGGGTTTTTCCATGCTTGTATGTAATTATCCCAAACCTGGCTGAGTGACTCTTTTTTCAAATCGCCGCAGATAAAAGGCAAAGGTCCTATCAGCTTAACCTTTCCATTGGGAAGTACGAGCAGGCTGGCGGAAGGTTTTTCCAGGCGATACTTCAGCTCCTCGATAACATCATACGGATAGTGATAGACCTTCATTTTGCCTTTATACTGTTCGGTTTTTTCCTGCAATACCTCAAAGAATTTGTCATACTCGTCATCCGAGGGACAGATGATATCCCAGTTCTGTGCGGCCCTGCCGATGCGCATGGTTTTTCCGGTGTAGAATCCATACACTCCTAAAGAATAGGCCAGGTCAATGATATCGCCTATTTCATGTATATTGAACTGTGTAGGTACAAAAACGATCTCTGTATTAACGCCGTATTCCATAAGCAGCTTAGTCGCTGTTACGGCTTTTTCCCAATCACCACGCAGCCGTAATCTCTCGTGTGTTTCGGCGGTTGCGCCGTCCAGACTGATCTGGACGGAGCGCATTTTCAGCGCGGCGAATTTACGGGCGGTTTTTTCGTCTATAAACTCGCCGTTCGTTTCTATTTTCAGGCTTATATTGTTCTGTCTGATCAATTCACAGACGTCGAAAATATGAGGACAAAGCAAAGGCTCTCCGCCTGATATAGCCATATAGGGGATATCCAGGTCGGCGATCTGCCGGCAGAAATCAAGGGACTGTTCCTTCGTCATTTCATCGGGCATGCTTTGGCCCGATTCTTCGCAGCAATGAAGACAGCCTAAATTACAGGCTGAATTGATCTGCCAGGCTATAAAAAGAGGGGACTTGTAATCTTCGAAATCCTTTCCCCGAAGCATTTCCCTCAACTGGTCATCCGGGCCGGGATTAGTTAAACGACTTAAATTTTTATCTTCAGTTGCAATATCCATGCCTTCTCCTATACGGTGATAATGTTGTTCGATCTTAATTCATCTGTAAACTCGACGATGTCTTTTTCCATAATCCGGGCATCACCGTCAAACGTTTCACTTAGTTCACTGACGATCTGCGGCAAATCCCTGCCTTGTTCGATCAATTGCAGAATTTCCGTGCCGACCGTATCGGTTATAAAGATCTTCTCCGTAAGCGTGTCAAAGACCACGGTGCCGAATTTTTCTTTTCTGATCTTAGTATGTTCGGTAAATTTCATTTAACCCTCTCTTTCCATACATGCAGCAGTCCGCCCCCATAAAAAAACGGACAAAAGTGTACAAAACGTCATGCAATACAGGTACCGTTAAATTATCAGGTAAATCTGATATAAGGCTGAGCCATTACTTTTCCGGAAACGTCCTCAAGTTTCGGCTTCTGCCATTTCTTTTTTGACTCGGTTTTTTCCGCTTCAACACGATCCGGTCGATCAACTTTAGTTTTCATATAAAAGTCCTTTCACTTCAAATTTGGCTTTTTGAATTAGTGCCCAGCCGGGATCTCGAATTTTCAGGATAATATCAGAAACCTGACGGAATTGCAACTATTTGAACACACTTTTTATAAATATTGCCGTAACGAAGGATTACGGGTCTTTTCATGGAAAAACAGGAAAGATCGGAAGTGTTTT
>CBDUSK010000257.1:0-2571 GCA_965369915.1 uncultured Phycisphaerae bacterium | reverse complement strand
CCGTACACCAGCCCGGCATCATCGCCTTCGACCGCCACGGCCTTATGGCCCGAGATCGTCATCGGCCTAATCCGATATCCTTCCGCCTTGGTCGGCTTCCAGGGTTTGGCGGAAACTTCCTTCGCATATCCTGCGAAAATCAAATCGCCAACCGGCAGCTCTCTATCCGGCTCACGATACACCACCGAAACCTGACCCGACGTCATTTCCAACGCGTCTGTAAGATCCTTCATTGCCAACGAAAGCCCAGCGTCATTTTGCTTAGCCTTAGGCACCACAATTCGCACCGCCGCCTCGGTCTTGCCCATCATTCCCAAAACAACCAACCCAATTACAATTCCTGCTAACAATTTCTTCATTACACAGTACTTTCAAATGTGCAAAAGGGGCTCTAATACCTCAAACAGGGCAATAACTAAGGCTGTATTATTGCAAAATAAAAGGGTTTATGCAAGATTATTTGGAAGGAAAATTTAAGACTCCGGGAGCCTTTGGCAAGATAGGAATCTTGATAGTTCAAGTTGAATTTGGTAAAATCATTTGCATCGAAAGGGTAGAATAACGTTTAGTAAACAATTAAATGGGAAATCCCAGCTAAAATGTTAATGAGGATTCGACTTTAGTTGTCCTGAATGACGGATAGAAGTTGGATCAGAATTTTGATAACTTTAGATTACCGAAAAAGGCGAATATGAAAAGACGCGATTTTTTGAAAGCCGGTGTTGGGCTTTGTTTATTTAGCGGCTGTACTGTTGGAGGCGGCAGGGGCAATGTCCCAAAAAAGAAACCGAACATATTATTCGCATTTGGCGACGATTGGTCATGGCCGCACGCCGGCATCGCATACGATATGTCCATACCCGGCAGTGACAGCGTTGTTAAAACGCCCAACTTTGATCGCGTAGCCCGTCAAGGTGTGCTGTTTAAAAACGCCTTCTGTAGTGCGCCGTCCTGCGGCCCATCGAGATCGGCAATTCTTACCGGCAGAAACATGTGGCAGCTTGAAACCGCCGCTAACCTTAGAGGCATCTTCCCGAACAAGTTCGGCGTCTACACGGACGCTCTTGAAGAGATCGGCTACCACGTAGGACACATGCTCAAAGGCTGCACACCAATGAAATTTATAGACGGAAGGAGTGATCCCGCAGGTCCAAAGTACAAAGACTTCGCCGAATTCATGGACAAACGTCCTGACGACAAACCCTTCTGCTTCTGGTTCGGAAGCCAGGACGCTCATCGAGGATACGCCTATGATAGCGGGATCAAAAGCGGAATGAACCCCAAAGACGTTGCCGTCCCTGCTTGCCTGCCGGACGATCCCGTCATAAGAAAGGACCTGTGCGATTATTATTTCGAGGTCCAGCGTTTTGACCGAAGACTGGGCGAGATGCTCGACCTTATCGAACAGCGAGGTGAACTCGAAAATACTCTCGTAGTAATTTCCGGCGACAACGGCCTGCCTTTCCCTCGCTGTAAGGTTGAGTTATACGATACCGGCACACAAGTACCGCTTGCAATCTCATGGCCGGCAGCGATCAAAGGCGGACGTGTTGTAGACGATTTTGTTAATCTCGCCGAACTTGGCCCAACATTTATGGAAGCGGCAGGATTAAAACCGCTGAAAACCATGATCGCAAAGAGTTTTATGAATGTCCTGCTATCACAAAGACACGGGCAGGTCGACCCAAAACGCGACAAGACATTCACCGGCAGAGGTTACCATGATTTCAAATGCCGCGCAGACGACACCGGCTATCCGGCCCGCGCACTCCGCACCGCCGATTTTCTCTATATAAGAAACTACGAACCCGACCGATGGCCTTCCGGCGACCCGGTTGCATACCGGAAAAATAGAGGAAAATACGGCGAGGTCGATCGATCCCCGACAAAGACATATATGTTAGAACATCACGATGACCCCAAGGTAAAAAAACTATTTAAACTGGCCTTCGAAAAACGCCCTTACGAAGAGCTATACGACCTGCAAGCAGACCCCGGCCAACTAAATAACATTGCCGAAAAACCCGAATACGCAAAACAAAAACGAAAACTCGTTGCCATATTCGAAAAAGAATTTACAGCAACATACGATCCGGCGGCCCTGGGTATACCGCCACGACCAAAATACTTGAAAAAAAATAGAAGCCCAATTTGAAAATAATCAACCGGAGAATTAAAGGTCCGGCGGATGCTCTGTAGAAAAGCTTTGAAAATTTTATATCCCTGAACTTGAGAAAGTCAATCTAACTGTGGAATTTAGGTTTAAAGAACGAATCGGAGATTTTTATATGGCTAGCTTATTCTATTTGAACATCTCACTACCCAAAAGAACCGTTATGTCGAAACACCTCTGTTTATTAATAGCCGTACTTTGCGGTATGATCGCGACTGTTGCTGCGACCGTGGTGCCAGTTAGGGCTTCAACGCATGAACTGGATGAGACAGACAAAGCCTACACGTGGCAGGCGGAAGATCGATCGATGGTTGGCATGTGGACAAGCGGAGCTTCTGTGAAGGAGGTCGACGATGCGGACGCCGACGGCGGTGCCTGGCTTCTGTTCCAGGCTGAGG
>CBDUSK010000256.1:0-2592 GCA_965369915.1 uncultured Phycisphaerae bacterium | reverse complement strand
TTGTCGCTTTTTTGAGCGGTAACTTTTAACTCAGAGGCGTTTTGAAGTTTTACTTCGCTGACGATACAAAGTGCCGCGAATGCGTCAACGCCGAAGTCGTTTACTAATTCTGTAAGTTCGGAGTCGTCACTTTCGATGCTTACGGATGCTTGCTGATTGCTTGCGATCTTCTGTTCCTGTCGCAGTCCTTCGAGGACGCGGAGTACTTCATCCCGAAGTTTCATTAACTTGTCCCACTTTGTCTCCTCTGCCTGCCAGTCAATGTTTTCATCTACCTTTGGCATCAGTGCAAGATGGACGCTTTCTGTATCCTGACTCTTGTGTTTCATCGCGGCCCAGGCTTCTTCCGCGGTATGGGCGAGTATCGGGGCAAGCATACGGACGAGGGCGTCGAGTATTTCCTGCATGGCGGTCTGAGCACTTCGTCTGGATTTGCTGTCTTTGCCGTCGCAGTATAGTCTGTCCTTTAAAACGTCCATGTAGATACTGCTCATCTCGACGGTGCAGAAATTATAGATAAGCGAGAACACCCGGTGAAAGGCGAAGCTTTCATAGGCGTCGGTTACTTTTGAGATAAGTTTCTGCAACTGCTGGGTTGCCCATTTATCTATCGAAAGCATATCGTCATAAGCAACTGCCGCTCTAGGTTCGAAGTCGTCGATATTCCCGAGCAGATAGCGCAGGGTGTTCCTTATCTTGCGGTATGCATCCTGGAGTCTTCCGATAAGCTCGTCACTGCATCGCATATCCTCCTGATAGTTGACGCTTGCGACCCAGAGGCGGAGGATATCCGCACCATACTTTTCGATCTCCTCCAGTGCACTTACATAATTACCCGCCGACTTGGATTGCTTTATTCCCTTATCGTCGACGGTAAAGCCGTGGGTAAGTACGGTTTTGTACGGGGCTTTTTTAATTGACCCCAGCCCCGGCAGCAGTGAGAGCTGGAACCAGCCGCGGTGCTGGTCGGAGCCTTCGAGGTACATATCGACGGGGATATCCCAGCCTGCGTTGACGGCGACGCTGTGCCAACTGCAGCCGGACTCGAACCAGACGTCGAAGATGTTTTCTTCCTTTTCCAGATCGTCCCAGGTAAAACCTTCGGGCAGCTTGAAATCTTCGCCCAATATCTCCTTAGGTGAGTCGGTGAACCAGCAGTCGGAGCCTTTTTGGCCGATATGCTCGGCGACGGCAAGAACGGATTCTTTTGTAAGTAGCGAATTACCCCGGGAATTTACGAATGCCGGTATTGGCACACCCCAGTTTCTTTGCCTGCTGATGCACCAGTCAGGGCGGGATTCTAACATTCCGCGGATGCGCTTTTCGCCCCATGCGGGGATCCATTTTACATTGCCGATCTTATCGAGTGCCATGTTGCGCAAGGATTTGTCAGTTCCTTCAAGGTCCTTATCGACGCTTACGAACCACTGCTCGGTTGCCCTGAAGATCACCGGCATCTTGCTTCGCCAGCAGTGGGGGTAGCTGTGCAGCATTTGTTTTTCACTGACCAGGTAGCCGGCTTTGCTAAGGTGTTCGTTTATTTCGGTGTCGGCGTTTAAGACGTTTTTGCCCCTGAGCCAATCCGGGACGGTATCATCATAACAGCCGTCGTCCATTACCGGCGAATAAACTTCGAGGCCGTATTGTTGCCCGGCTATGTAGTCCTCGGCGCCATGGCCCGGTGCGATGTGGACTATACCTGTGCCGTCTTCGATCGTGACAAAGTCAGCCGTGATCGCCATGTAAGCGTCCTTACCGGTTGGATTTTTTTCGACGAACGGATGGTTATAACGCAAACCCTCAAGGTCCGCACCTTTAACGGGACTGCTTACTGTGTATTGTCCTTCTTCCAAGAGGGCCTCTTTTACAACAGCTTCGAGGCGTTCGGCTGCTATGATGCTTGTAAACTTCTTGCCGTCCTTTTCATAAGTTAAGCTTACATAGTCCAGCCGGGGGTGCAGAGCGACCGCAAGATTTGCAGCTAATGTCCACGGAGTTGTTGTCCAGATCATAAAACAAGGCACAGAATCCGTATCGGTGTAAAGGCCAAGGTCGCTAAGCTTTGCTTTTGAACCTTCGGCAACCGGGAAGTTGACATATATGCTCGATGAAGTAACGTCCTGATATTCGAGTTCGGCGTCGGCAAGTGCGGTCTTGCAGCCGATGGACCAGTGGATAGGTTTTAGCTGTTTGTAGACCAGGCCGTTGCCGACCAGTTCAGCGAATATCTCCAGTATGCCTTTTTCGTACTGCGGCTTTAATGTCAGGTAGGGGTTCTTGAAATCACCGAATATCCCGAGCGACTGGAACTGCCTGGTTTGCAGCTTTACGTATTTGCTCGCGTATTTGCTGCATTTCTTGCGGATGGTGAGTTTGTCCATATCCTTTGCAGCTTCGCCGAGTTCGGCCATGACCTTTACCTCGATGGGCAGGCCGTGACAATCCCAGCCCGGCACGTAAGGCGTATTGTAGCCGGTCATCGTTTTGTATTTTACAACGAGGTCCTTGAGCACCTTGTTGATGACGTGTCCCATGTGAATATCGCCGTTGGCATAAGGCGGGCCGTCGTGCAGGACATACATAGGCGCATCT
>CBDUSK010000255.1:0-2597 GCA_965369915.1 uncultured Phycisphaerae bacterium | reverse complement strand
CACAATTATCAATCGAAATGACCCCCATGTCATTGCGAGGCCGAAGGCCGCGGCAATCTTAACCCTGCAATTATCAATACCTGTCGCGTCGAAGTTTCAACGAAGCCGGAAACTATAAGTGAAGACGGATGCTGCCTGCTGATTAACCTTCAAGTTGCCGGCAGCAATGATGTCAAAAACCCAAGCACCGGGCCGATTATCTTACCAATTGCCCCCGTAAAGATCATCACGACCAGAACCCCCATCCACACCATGTTCCACTTGCCCGCTATTGTCGGCTTCATCCCCGGAATAAGGCAAGGCCATATCTTGCTTCCGTCCAGCGGCGGGATCGGCAAAAGGTTCACACAGGCTAAAATTGCATTGATAAAATATACCGACATGCATATCCATTGCACTATGAAATTCGGCCGAAGATACAATATACCAAGCGCGATACCGCAGAGAATAAGATTGCTCGCAGGGCCGGCAAGAGAACTCAACAGATAATAAAACCTCGGCTTCTTGAAATTGTGCACGTTCACTATCACCGGCTTTCCCCAGCCAAAGCCAACAAAAAACAGCATCAGCGTACCCATCGGAGAAAGATGACGCAGCGGATTCAGGCTTATCCTGCCCATCCGTTCCGCCGTCCGGTCGCCAAGCCATTTGGCGCTTATCGCATGAGCCGCTTCATGGACCGTTAACCCGATCAAAAAGCCCGGCAAAAACATCAACGCCATATCCCAGTTCATTTATTCACTCTCCTGTCGATAACCGGCACAAAGACTCGCTCCGCACGCAATGCCGATACTTGCCACCAGCCGCTCCTTTATGTCGTTGATCTGCCTTTTTGGTTTTATCCGACTCATCTTGAAGTGTCACAATTTATTATCGAATCCCATAAAAAACAAGCATTAAACTTTATCTGCCCGGAATATAATCGATAACTACTTTGTTTGTACGAGGTTATGTGCGATTTCAGTTAAATGATTATAAAGTGTTACAACTGAAAAACCTTCTCTAAATCGTCAGATTCCAAAATATTTTCACAAAATCCGAATTTTTTCTAAAAATACCCTTGCCTCAATACCGATAATCAGATATAATCCTATTATCTCAATAGGAATTATGAGGTTAGCTATGCAGAACATAAATAACACATATATTACACTTTCAAAAAAGTGCAGGTACGCTCTGCGGGGTGTTTTTGAGCTGGCAGTACGCAGCTTCGGCAAACCCGTCAAGGTACATCAGATCGCCGAGGCCCAGAATATCCCCGTCAGGTTTCTCGAGGTCATTTTCAACGAACTCAAACACGCCGGTATCCTCGAATCACGCAGGGGCAGCGAAGGCGGCTACCTGCTCCTGTTCCCCGCCGAATACCTATACGTCAGCAGGATAATCCAGGCCGTACAGGGGCCAAATTCCGCCGAGAAACAGCTCTCTGTCGTAAATAATGAACCCAAAACCAGCGGCGATCACGCCTTTTCAAAAATGTGGCAGGAGCTGAACACCGCGGTTTCCGAAATTTATGAAAAAACGACCATAGCGGACCTGATCAAGGATGAATCCATTTTTTCGAACAAGTATATCTTGAGTTATGTGATATGAATTTGTTTTTTGAATTATGCTATATTGCTCCCATAGGAATATTTTTTGAAAGGTACCAAGACAGTGGAATCGCACGTTAGAACAATAACTAAAGCCCTCACTTGGCGTTTTATTGCCACGATAGTTACTTTTAGTATAGCCTGGCTGGCTACGGGCAATTTGACTTTGGCAGCGGAGATTGGTATAGCTGATACGCTTATAAAGCTTGGTGCGTATTATTTCCACGAA
Source organism: uncultured Phycisphaerae bacterium (assembly GCA_965369915.1). Lineage (GTDB taxonomy): Bacteria > Planctomycetota > Phycisphaerae > Sedimentisphaerales > Anaerohalosphaeraceae > CBDUSK01. The sequence goes on along the minus strand of CBDUSK010000255.1, from coordinate 776 downwards.
CGGGCCTGGATCGGTGTTAAATTCGGGAAACTACAGAGACCGGAATATGAAATATAAAAATTTAAGATACTTACAAGGAGATTTGTGGTTATGTTGATTAAAGAAGTTACAGAAAATGTTGCAGAGCTTGTAGGGAAGCTGAATTTTGCAGAAAAAGTCCGGCGGTCTTTGGATTTGATCGACCGGGCGTATAAGGAATTCGGTGACGCTCTCGTTTTGGCCCATAGTCTGGGTAAAGATTCCAGTGTCATCTGGCATCTTGCAAAACGCGTAAGCCCGAAGATCCGTGGTTTCATTGTGACGACAAGATTCAAACCGCCGGAAACCAAGAAGTTCATGGCCGAAGAAGTCGCCAGGTACCCGGAACTTAAGATCTTCAGCAATGATGAAGAAATACCCGATAAGCTTTATGAGACCGATCCCGACAGGTGCTGCGAGATCCTGAAGGTACAACCCGTGCGACAGGCTGTGCAGGAAATGGGTGTTAAATGCTGGATCACCGGGCTTCGCTGCACCGAAGGACGAACACGCACTGAGTACAATGAGATCGAAGAACTGGACAAAGGGCTGTTAAAACTTAACCCGATCCTCATTTGGTTTGAGCGGGAAGTGTGGGAATACCTGGCTTTAAACAGGGTAGAAGTCAATCCTCTGTACGGCGAGGGCTACAGATCGCTTGGCTGCGGGCCATGTACCAAGATCGCCCAGGGTGTTGACGAACGGGCCGGCAGATGGATCGGTACAAGCAAATGCGGCGGCGAGTGCGGCATACATAC
>CBDUSK010000254.1:0-2609 GCA_965369915.1 uncultured Phycisphaerae bacterium | reverse complement strand
GATCAATGCCAGCTCGCCTTCTTTGCCTTTTATACTGTTTCCGTGTTCCATGCAGAGAACTCCATTGAAACCTTTTTTGCTGAGATGCTTGAAGATATTCTTGAAATTGATCTCGCCGGTTCCCGGTTCTTTTCTGCCAGGGTTATCGCCGAGATGGAACGCGGCGATCTCGCTCCATGCACGATCGATATTAGAGATAAGGTTGCCTTCGGTGATCTGCTGATGATAGATATCATCGACGATCTTACAGCTTGGATTGTCAACCGCTTTGCATATCTGATACGCCTGCGGCATCTTCGTCAGGAACAAGCCCGGATGATTATGTTGGTTAAGAGGTTCAATGACGATGACCAGGCCGGCTTTTCGGCAGATATCGGCACAGTATCTGAGATTTTCTATGACGTTAGCGGTCTGGTAATCCCATTCGAGCCTTTCGTCGTAACGGCCCGGAACGACAAGCACCCATTTGGCTCCGGTTCTCTTGCGAACCTCAACCCAATTGTTAGCAGCTTTGACAATATCATCCTTAACTTTTGCGGTGGGTTCGACGAACGACTTCTTCTTAAAATCGGCATAGCCGACAAACGGCCCAAGATCCATACCCAACTTTTGAAGTGTCGATACGATCTTTTTCTGCTGGTCCTCGGACTTTTTCATCAGCCCGTTGTCAAATATCGCCCGAAAACCCTGATCATTCATGAAACGGATCCTGTCAGATGGATCATCGCCGCCAAGATGTTTAAAACTGCCCAAAGAAGGCGCGTATTTCAGTTTAAACGGTTTCTTGCTGGGAATTGGCGTCTCTTTTGCCGTTAAAGTGGAAATAACGCCATTCATAGCGATACCCGTTGCGATGCCCGCTGCGATAAAACCTCGTCGATCCATAAGTATATCCTCCATCTATTTCAGATTCTGACTTAATACCGGGGTTTCCCGTATGATATTACATCTCAGTTCAATTATGCCGCTGGGCCTCCCTTCTAATAGAATATCAAATTGCTCTGAAAAATCAAATTTAATCCTTTGCCACCTTTAATTTATCTCTTGGAAAAAAATGAGGATTTGATAGTATTTATTAATCTTAAGCGGAAAGGATAATGATGATCGAGGAACATCGTCAGACAACGTGCATGCTGGATCGCAGGGCATTTCTAAAGTCGGTTAGCATCGCTGCTTGCGGCTTGCCATTTCTCAACTGCTCGGATCAGATCAAAAAGCCCGATGGGCCGGCTGTGAAGATCCTCGATGTGTTAGTCTCTGACGGCGTTACGATCGTAGCCGACAACGGCACGCAAGGCCGTTTCAAAGGTAGCTCGTGGCAGGATCTCGAAACCCTCAAATCACATTTGTCCCGAATTCGCAAACTGCTGATCGGCAGAAATCCCCTCGACCGCATGCTGGACGGCCAGATGCTATGGGAAGCGATCTATCCAGGCAAGGCTATGTTGTATGCCGAGGGTCGCGATCCATTGACTGGTAAACTCATCACGAACAAGCCTCGTGGGAAACGCCACACTGAGACAGGACGAGTCTTCATGAGCTTCAGCACCGTGGATATCGCTTTGTGGGATCTTCGTGGTAAGCTGCTCAACCAACCTGCTTACCGGATCATTGGAGATGCCCGTCGGATGAAGGTTCCCGTGTACTGGCGTCCTGGGGAGGCGAACAAGGGGCTGGACGACGCATGTCGGCGAGCAAGAGAGGCTTTCGACCGCGGCTATTTCTATCAGAAGTGGTACTTTACCAAAGGCGCAAAGGATGGCCTTTCCGGACTAAAGGAGAACATCGAGTTGGTGCGTGTTCTGAGAGAGGAATTGCCCGATGCGCACCTGATGTTCGACAACCACAGCATCCGCTACGACGCCGACGTGGATTACTCGGTGACACTGTGCAAGGCTGTCGCTCCCTACAAACCGTTCTGGATCGAGGAGCCCATCTGCCCTGAGCACGTGGACGGGTACGCCCGAATTAAGCAGGAGACAGGCGTGACCATCGCCGGCGGTGAACACTGGTACACCCGCTGGTCCGTTAAGCCGTTCCTTGACCGCAAGTGCGTGGACTACGTGCAGTCGGACCCGGTCTGGTGCGGCGGCATTTCCGAGTGGCTGAAGATATGCGACCTCGTCAGGAAATATCCCGGAGTAAAGGTGGTCCCCCACATCACGAGACCCTGGGCTGCAGCGCCGCACTGCGTTGCCTCACAGCCGCAAGAGCTATGCCCGCTACTCGAGTTCAACTACGAGGGTGGGCGTAAAGCACTGGAGGGACGCATGAGCCGTTCACACAATGGCTCTGTCCTAATGACCATGCCGGACGCACCGGGCATCTCATGACCCATAAAGACGAGTCCGCCACCCCAGCGACAATATACGACCGCGCCGCCTTTCCTGCCGTCCGGCAGATCGGCTGTTATAATATTATTGCCTATACCCTGATGTGGTCGCTCCGTATGGTAATGCTCCATGTATTCGCTGACTCCGATGATTAGCCAAAGGCAAGTAACGCAGTAGGCGAATGAAATAACCGCCAAAATCTTCTTGATTTTTGAAGAATTTATGGTATAATACGCACCGCCATAGAAATGGCAGATTAGCGGAGAACCGCACGTC
>CBDUSK010000253.1:0-2620 GCA_965369915.1 uncultured Phycisphaerae bacterium | reverse complement strand
CCAACAGCGTAATATTAGTACATAATGTATTAGTTGTCTTAATACATTTTATTTTCAAAGGAAAGTAAGAGAATATTGTTATGGCACTTTGGATACAAATATCGCCGGGTTCGAACGAACCGATATATGCTCAGATCGTCTCTCAAATAAGCCGCTCTATCGCTAATGGCGAACTTTCAGCAGGTGATAAACTCCCGGCTGTTCGCAAACTTGCCGCTGAACTGGTCATCAATCCTAATACAGCAGCACGGGCCTATACAATTTTGGAACAGCAGGGACTCGTCAGCACTAAAACCGGTTCAGGTACGTTCGTTACCGATCCTAAGATGCGAGACAGAGATCCGGGCCAGTTCAACATCCTCACAGAAAGAATGGACAACATCATCACACAGGGGATCAATATAGGATTAACTGCAGAGCATCTGGATAAGACATTTAAAACAAGACTGACAAAATTCGGCAGGACCGCAGATAAAGGAAAACAGAAAAATGAATGATATAGTATTACGAACAGACGATCTTACAAAATATTACGGCAAGTTCCTTGCGCTGGATCATCTGAATCTCAGGATCCCAAGAGGCTGTATTTATGGTCTTTTAGGTCGAAACGGTTCCGGAAAAACAACAGCGATAAAAATGATGCTTGGCCTTCTTCATCCTACAGTCGGTTCATCGACGATCTTTGGTTGTGACAGTCAAAGCTTAACACCTCAACTCCGTCAAAGGATCGGTTATGTCACCGAAGGGCACAGACTGTACCGCTGGATGAAGATCGGGGAATTAGGGAAATTCCAGAAAGCCTTTTTTCCGGGATGGTGGGATAGCAGACTTTTTAATGAGATGCTCGATTATTTCGAACTTTCAAAAAAGCAAAAAATAAAGAGCCTCTCGAACGGCCAGCGGGGCCAGGTATCGTTGGCTCTGGCAATGGCCCCAAATCCTGAATTGCTGATAATGGACGATCCTACATTAGGACTTGACGCGGCCATCAGAAGGCAGTTCCTCGAGGGTATGGTACAGTTGATCCAGCGCAAAGGAAAAACGATCCTGTTTTCCAGCCATATCCTCAGCGATGTAGAAAGGATCGCGGACCGTATTGCCATACTTGACAAAGGCGTTTTACGAGCGGACTGCTCACTCGAAGAATTTCAAAAGAAAGTACAGAAAATACGCTTCAGTTTCGACGGTCCCGTGCCGCAAAAGATCGACCTCGACGGCCTGCTGCATAAAAGACAAAACGAAAAAGAACTTGAACTCGTATTGATAGGTACAAGCAACGAGCAGATCGAAGCCTGGGCAAACAAGGCGGGTTCAAAACATCACAAAAACATAGATATGAACCTCGAAGATAAGTTCATCGAATATACGGCACCGGTAAACGGTAAAAAACTTTTCCAATGGGAGGTTAATTAATATGAGATTTACAGCACTTCTTAAAAAAGAACTTCGTGAATGCCTGCCATGGCTCTTAACAGCAACTGTTATATTCCTGCTTATCGGCACATTAGCATTTCAGAACAGAACCCGATTTAAAGATTATTATTCAAACCTGCAAACCAATCCCGGTTCCAAAATATCTGCCTATGAACTCAGAAGCTCACGATTGGATCCGCAAGTGCCTGTGGGTCAATTGCTGTTCGTTACATCAATTGGTTTGGGGTTATCATTAGCCGGAAGGCAATTCTGGATGCCGGGCTTTAGCAGGACATGGTCATTTACTGTTCATCGTTCTATTGGGCGGATGACCATACTAACAGCCAAGATATGCGCAGCTTGTATTTCTTTTGTTATAGGTCCCGGGCTGGTGTGGATGTTATTTTACTGGTATGCTTCAAGACCAGGGATATTTCCAATACCGCCAAGAGGCAGGGTATTTATTGAAGGCTGGATACTTATTGCAACAGGTTTGATCGTGTACGCCGGTGCCGCGCTGTCAGGTTTGAGTTCGGCAAAATGGTATACGACAAAAATGTTCGGACTTGGATTTTCATTGATCAGCCTTGTCTTTGTCATCCTTCAAAGAAGCCTGCCGGAATGTTTTATCGTTATGATAATCGGCTTTTCGATATTGCTGCCGCAGATCATAAACACTTTTCTAAAGAAAGAATTGTAATGGAGCAGAACATGATATCCCAAAACATATCAAAATACTTCCAGGGCACGGCAAAGATCCTCATGGTTTTTATCGTACTGATAACCATTGTATTGATCCTCGAAGGTATTATCATCGGAATTATTCCTACGTTTTTTTATCCTGAAGACCACGATCGTTTCTTAGCTGAACCGGAACTGACAGAAATCGAACAAAAACAACAACAGATAAATAAAGCACAAAAACAATTTCTTTACGATGGAACGCTTCATCTGGTCCATGAACCAGAAGATCAAATTACCCGTGGCGATGAGAAAAAAATAGAGATCTATGATAAAAATTACGATCCTCTATGGACCGGCAAGAGAAAAGATAGCCCTCACAGTTACCTGTCCTGGTCGCAGTCGCAATCTCCACAGGGCATAAGAAGTGAATACTTCGAACAGATGCAGGCAGTAACCCCTGAGTTTTCCCGTACATTAGTTATCCCTGTCATATCAGAAAAAAGCAGGGTCGTTCAGCGATGGC
>CBDUSK010000252.1:0-2621 GCA_965369915.1 uncultured Phycisphaerae bacterium | reverse complement strand
AAACACCCAATACGGCCCAATAACAACTACTCCGCCTGTTTTGCTGGTAATGGCATGATTATTGCACATAAATATTGCAAAGAATTTCTGCGCTTTTTCAGGAGAATATATAATGGAAATTTCAGGTGATATGAGCATGCTCGGCATAAATTACCAAAAAATGATACAATTAATGCTTCACAGCAAAGACGAAAACTCAGATGGCTCTTTAAGCTTTGAGGAAATGTCGATACCAAAACAGGCTTTTGCAAAGATCGATGAAGATCGGGATGGGCTGGCGGATCCCGAAGAACTCAAGGCGTTCTTCCCGATGGCGGAATTTGACCGCATTGCCGCAGATATAATTGCCGAGCGAGATGTAAATGGCGATGGTGTTCTGAGTAGGGACGAAGTGAAAATGCCGGATGAACTCTTCGAGAAAATGGATCAAAACGCCGATGGAAAGCTGGACAAAAACGAGATTGCGGATTTTGCGTCCAAAGCATCTCAGCAGGGACATAAAGCAGGCAAAAAAGGTGGCGGCAAAGACAAAAGCCAAACTACAGAATCAGTTGTCCAGATCGACACCGATGGAGACGGCATAGCCGATACTGAAGAAGTCACAACGTTAAAACCAAGCGGCGAAGTAGAAAGCGTTACGACCAGATCAATTTAAAAGGAGAACTACTTCACGCCGACTTTTTGGGCCCAGGCGTTCCACAGCGATATTAGCTCTTTAGCTTTTTGCGGAAACTTTTCGATAAGATCGTTCGTCTCTGTTCTGTCGGCTTTAAGATCGTACAGTTCCCATTTGTCTTTGCTTTTTGCCACGAGCTTCCACTTATCTTTTCGTACCGCCTTATTACCCATATGTTCAAAAAAGAGCGTTCTTTTCTGTACTGCTTTACCATAAAAAGCAGGCACCAGACTTTTACCTTCAGGCGGCAGAATATTTTTGCCTTTATATTCTGCAGGATATTTTGCTTTTGCCAGTTCAATACATGTCGGCATAAGGTCAATAACGCCGCTGGCCTGTTTCCTGAAAGCGCCCCTGTCTTTGATTCGGTTTGGCCAGTGTGCAATAAGCGGCGTTGCGACTCCGCCTTCATGTACCAATTTCTTGTAACGTCGATACGGCGTATTGCTTGCATTGGCCCACGACAGCCCATAGCTCATATACGAATCAACCCCGCCGGGCGGCAGACCGTTCTTTCTTCGATCAAATCCGAATTTCCCGGTCTCGGCACAAGCACCGTTGTCGGACAGGAACAATATCAGGGTATTCTCCAGTTGACCTTTTTCTTCAAGTGATTCTATGATCCTGCCTATCCCCTGATCCATCCGGTCTATCTGTGCCGCGTAGACGGCCATTTTAAGATCCATCTGTTTCTTTTTGTCTTCGCTTAAACTCTCCCATGCCGGAGCCCCTTCGTCTCGCGATGACAGCTTCCAGCCTTTGTCTACCAATCCCATCTTGACCATTCTTTGGTATCGCTCTTTTCTAAGCTCGTCCCAGCCCTTTAAATATTTGCCTTTGTATTTGGCGATATCTTCCGGCAGGGCATGCAAAGGCCAGTGCGGTGCGGTGTAAGCAACATAAAGAAAAAACGGTTTCTTTGGCGACGTATTTTCATTAATGAATTTTACTGCACGATCGGTAAACGCATCCGTCATGTAGAAGCCTTCTTTGGGCGGCTTATAGGGCATATCATTAATAGCCATTTTTCGTACAACACCTTTGGCTTTTGTCTTCGTAATGTCATAGTAGTTGGCGCCGCCGCTTATCAGGCCGAAATATTTGTCAAACCCTCTATTCGTCGGCCAGTGCGGGCGAAACTCTCCAACATGCCACTTGCCCGACATAAGCGTTGTATAACCTGCCACTTTAAGCACCTCTGCTATCGTTACACACTTATCGTTAAGATAGCCCTGGTAGGCCGGCGGTCTTTTTGGATCGGGTTTGCCGGCGACCATGCCGCCCATCCCTGCCTGATGAGGATATAGCCCCGTCAACAGTGATGCTCGCGTAGGACAGCACCGGGACGTATTGTAGAACTGTGTAAATCTGATCCCGTTCTTTGCAAGCTTGTCAATATTGGGCGTGTTTACCTCTCCGCCGTAACAGCCGACATCGGAATAACCCATATCATCTGCCATTATTATAACGATGTTAGGCCGATCCGCAGAGTTATCCTTAGCTGATCTTTCCAGGCACCCCGATAGTGCAAACGATATAACTCCGAGCCCTGTTGCTTTCAAAAAATGACGTCGTGTGTTTTTTCTTTCCATAAGGATTGATCTCGGTAATATTTTAAACTCCGTTATTTAAACTTATCGATAAGGCGCTTTGCGATCCTGTTTATATATTTGGTTTTCGGCCTGGCCTTGTTGAGTTTTTTAACAGTACCTATCGCGATCTTACCATCGTCGCCTATTCTGTCCAGGGCATCCAGAGCAAAATGCAGTTCTATTTCCGGCCTGTCAAAATCCATAAGCTTCTTTTCAAGCACCTCGGCTGCTTCTTTTGTGTAACCTGCCAAACCCAGCCCCTTCGCAGCAGCCACACTAACACTAACGTCCTCATCGTCAGCGGCTGTTCTGAGTTTCTCAGCATCGCTCCTCGGCGAAAGCTGACCTATCGC
>CBDUSK010000251.1:0-2626 GCA_965369915.1 uncultured Phycisphaerae bacterium | reverse complement strand
CTGCATATCGGACACTTTGCCCTGGCTTCGACTCATTACTGCCACTTCACCAGCCCCATAAGAAGATACGCCGATCTGCTCGTACATAGACTCCTGCAATGCTATATCGAAGAACGCCTCAACCAGATCGGGCTCGAAGAAGCCCTCCCCGAAAGCCAACTTTCCGAAATAGGTGAACACATCACCTTCACCGAAGCCCAGGCCGCCGATGCCGAAAGAGAACTCAAAACAGTCCTGATTCTCCAGATGCTCAGCTCACGCATCGGCAGCGAACTGAACTGTGTCGTCTCAGGCCTGACAAATTTCGGCGTTTTTGTCCAGTGCACAAAATTCGGCATCGAAGGACTCATAGAGTTCGGCGACCTCGGCCTCGACGAGTGGAGATACAACGAACGACAGCAGGCTGTCCTCGGGTTCCATTCCGGAAAAAGCGTCCACCTCGGACAGGAAATGCGAGTAAGAATCGTCGAAGTAAACGTCCCCGCAAGACGACTTACACTGGCGCCGGTTAAAATGCTCGTCGATTCAAGACTGAAGCTAAACTCATCGAAGAGCAGAAAAAAAGCAAGAAAAAGAAAAAAACAACGAAAAAAACAAAGAAGTCATTAATTCGTCTTCTCTCGGATTTTATCCGGCCATAAATGTTATTTTTCTTATTTCCCCGCACAAAAGTCCCTCCTTGACTTTTGCACGGGTTTTTGGCATACTTTTAGCCTGTTAGTCATTATCGAAGAGGCGTTTATTTGGAGTTGTCATGAAAGTATCGGACATGAAAAAGGGCCAGACCATAAAGGTCGACGGCATTTTGTACGTAATAGTGGATTACCAGCACGTCAAACTCGGCAAAGGAGGGGCCGTCTACCAGACAAAGCTTAAAAATCTTACCGACGGCGGGATCAGGGATATACGTCTGCGATCTGAAGAAAACATCGAAGAAGCCTATCTCGACAAACGGAAATTCGAATATCTCTATTCGACTCCGAACGAACATGTGCTGATGGACCTCGAAACTTTTGACCAGATCACACTTGACGATGACGCTTTCGGCGACGGACAAAAGTATCTAAAACCAAACACCAAGCTTCAGGTCAGCATGTACGAAGGAAAACCCCTCGTCGTCGATCTGCCCAACACCGTCGACCTGAAAATTACCGATACCGCGCCGGAAATAAAAGGGGCGACCGCCACAAACCAGTACAAACCGGCTACGATGGAAACCGGACTCGTCGTTTCCGTCCCGCCGTTTATTAAAGTCGGCGAAATACTCCGTATCGATACACGCTCCGGAGAATATATCACTCGCGTTAAGAACTAACGCTCTCAACGTAACCGGAACTGATTAATATTATGGCTTTTGAAAAGTTCAGCAAAACCCTCGTTAAGGTCTTCGGCTCACGAAACGAACGTCTGGTCAAGGCCTACATGACCATAGCTCTTCAGTCCGCGCAGTTTGAGGAAAATATCTCTGCCCTTAACGACCAGGAGCTAAAGGCCGGGACCGCGCAGTTCAAACAGAGACTACAAAAAGGCGAAACCCCGGATGACATCCTTCCCGAAGCCTTCGCCGTCGTTCGAGAAGCGGCCCGGAGAAACGTGGAAATGCGGCACTTCGATGTCCAGCTTGTTGGCGGCAGCGTACTCTACGAAGGCAAGATCGCCGAAATGGCTACCGGGGAAGGAAAAACTCTCGTCGCTACTTTAGCCGCATACCTCGTCCACCTTACAGGCCGAAAGGTCCACATCGTTACCGTAAACGACTACCTCGCCAAGCGCGACGCCGAGTGGATGGGACCCGTATTCGAAGCACTCGACCTTAAAGTCGGGGCCATCCAGGCCGATATGGACACCGCGGGACAGCAGCGAAGGGACCAGTACAACGCCGATGTAACTTACGGAACGAACAATGAGTTCGGTTTCGATTATCTTCGCGACAATATGAAGCTCTCGATCGAGCATATGGCACAGGGACCGCTCGAATACGCCATCATCGACGAGGTCGACTCGATCCTTGTCGATGAGGCAAGGACACCGCTTATCATCTCAGGACCCGCCTTCGATGATGTTACCCGATACAAAAAAGCGGACGCCGTCTGCAGGCAGATCATTAGTATGCAAAGTTCTCGTGATCGTACGAAAAAACAGGTCGATAACGCCGAGCGAACCATTGCAAACGCCCAGGGAGAATTTGCAGAAGCAAAAAAAGCAAAAGACCACCACCGAATGGAAAACGCACAGAAAGTCATTGACCAGACCACCAGGCAGATCGAAGAAGACAAAGCGAAGGTCGAAACAATGACCGAATACTTCGAGGTCGAGTATGACCGAAAGGCCGTTCACTTGACCCACGAAGGCATCGGCGCCGCTCAGGATATCGCAGGGCTCGGTTCCTTCTTTACCGGCTCGAACATGGAATGGCCGCACATGCTCGAACAGGGCCTGCGGGCACATATCGCTTTCGAAAAGGAAAAAGACTATGTCGTCATGGAAGGCAAAGTAGTCATCGTCGATGAATTCACCGGCCGGCTCATGCACGGAAGACAATGGTCCGACGGACTGCACCAGGCCGTCGAGGCAAAAGAAAACGTCCAGATAAAAGAAGAATCACAGACCCTCGCAACGATCACAC
>CBDUSK010000250.1:0-2650 GCA_965369915.1 uncultured Phycisphaerae bacterium | reverse complement strand
CCTGGACCGAGATCCTCGAGGTCATAAAAGCCATGGGTTACAGGAAAGTCGAAGAGCCTCAGCCACTGCAGACATCCAAAAACCAGGAACAGACACCCGCCAAAGTCTCCTGATTACGCTGAGAAGTTTTTTCTCTGTTTATTTTTTTAACTGACAGATACTTTTTCTTGCTCATATACCTTACTCTGATAAGAGGGCTATGATGTTACTTACCCATCCCATTTTGCTGTACGTTTTATCTTGACAGCAGCCGCAACTCAGGATAAACTCCGGGCTCTGCAATATATTTTATATAGATAAATAAGGTGTAACTGCATGGCTCGCCAAGAAGAGGTTTTAGTTGTTAAGCGAATGATCGTTGAGCAGGAAGGTATGTTCCATGGGCTCAATTTCCAAGTAGATCGTTATCTCCGCAGGCTGTTTGCTCCGGGTGTTCTCCGATTTATGCCCAGGCCGCAGGCAGAAGCGGACCCCGAATACAAACAGCTCATTCCCTATGTGATCATGACTCATGGAAACAAGTACCTTACCTACGTCAGGGGCAAAAGAGCCGGCGAAACCAGGCTCGTCGGCAACAGGTCCATCGGTATAGGAGGGCATATAAACCCGGTCGATGATGAAGTGCCGCTGTTCGATGCGGATTTCCGCCAGATGTACGGTGTCGCAGTTGAACGCGAAGTGGCCGAGGAAGTGTCCGTTGAAGCCAATCACACTGATCGGATAGTTGCCCTGCTCAACGACGATTCCAACGAGGTAGGACAGGTACACCTTGGGGTCGTTCACTACTGGACTTTGGACTCTTGTAAGGTTGAAAAGGAAGAGCAGATGATCACCCAGATGGCCTTTATGAGTATTGACGAACTGCAGGAAGTTCGGGATTCCATGGAGACGTGGTCGCAGTTATGCCTTGACGGCCTCGGCGAGATGGCAAAATATCAGGAATCAGCAATACCCCTGGATTCCCTTTTCGAGAACGCTTAAGGGCATTTTAAGCGTCTCAAGAATATTTTTTCCGATTTCTGTCATCTTGCTACTGCCCTTTATCTTCTCCGGTTCTTTGGGTCCATCAGCAAAATTATCTTCTCGTAACGTTCACTGCTGAGCTTTTGCCTGAGAATTTTGCGGATATCGTTTATGCCGGTCCGCTGGGTCATATGCGTGATGATTATATGCTCGTTGTCAAGCCGGCTGATAAGTCTGACAAATTCGTCTATATGCATATGTCTTCCCGCATCGGCGCGTTCGATATGCTCATCGGCGAAGAATGTGCATTCCGCTATCATGATCCTGCTGGCGGCGATGTAGCCAAGCTCAGAAAAATCGACATACCGTGTATCTCCAAGATATGTTACAAGCGGGATCTCCTTCGGGTCGTCGATCTGAACACCTTTTTTCTTAAGTTTAACCAGTTCCTGTGCGTGAAGTTTTGCATACTCGGGTTTGAGCTTTTTGCGCTGTTCGATAACAGTGTATCCGACGGAACCCCGACTGTGTTTTGTCGGGAAGACCCTTGTAAACAGATTCGGTTTGATCTGATATTCGTCACCTGGTTTGACCCCGACAAGTTTGACCGGTATCTCGCTGCCGTCAAGTTTGCCCCATGAGTTGATGATGTCTTTGATGGGCCCGAGAAGATTTTCCGGCGTCAGGATGGTCCCGGGCTTTTGACCGCAGAAATTCCGGTGGGAAAGATAATACGCAATTCCGGCCGAGTGGTCGATATGACCGTGCGTCAAAAGAACGTGATTGATCGGTATGATCTGGTCGGGTGCTTTACCTATATCGAAACATACGTCAAGCTGAGGCATCGCGACGACCGTTTCCTCGCCGGCCACCGAATAACCGATTATATCAAGATCGCCTATAGTAACTTTTGCTAAATTATGACTCGCCATAGATTTCCCTGCTGAACTTCCAAAACCAAAATGTAGACAAAAACCTTCGCTTTGTCAATCTGTTTTTATCTTCTTGCCTGCAAGCGCATACAGGATTATCATAAAAATATGCCTGACAAACGCACACATAGAGGCCCTGGTCCCGAAGATGCAAAACTCTTTGCCGACGGAAAACATCCCGCCCTGCGGGCCGCGGTAAATGATCACTCCATGCTGCTGAGCAGGGGCTATGCCGAAAAAAGCGCCTTAAAGCTCGTCGGCGACCGGTTCAGTCTTACCCAAAGACAGCGTATGGCTGTCCAGCGATGTTCCTGCTCGGATGCACAGCTTGCAGGCCGAAAAGAAACGGAAGTTGCCGCTGATTCGGTGTCCGGCAACGCCATCATCGTCGATGGCTATAATGTACTTATTACGGTCGAAGCTTGTCTAAGCCGCGCACCGATATTTCTTGCCCGCGACGGCTGCTTTCGCGACCTTGCCGGGATACACGGCTCATACCGAAAAGTTACAGAGACAACTGGCGCTATCGAATTGATCGCTGAGAATCTGCGGAGTTTAAGGGTCTCGCACGCCCTGTGGTTGTTTGACAGCCCGGTATCGAACTCCGGCAGGTTAAAGACCATTATCTATGAACTCATCGAGAAAAACTCCTGGCCCTTCGACGTCGAACTATTACAAAATCCCGATACCGAATTGATCGCTACTGATAAAATCGTTGCCACAAGCGATTCAGACGTCCTCGATAAATGCAGCCG
>CBDUSK010000249.1:0-2658 GCA_965369915.1 uncultured Phycisphaerae bacterium | reverse complement strand
ATGCCGTGATCGATTCTTACATCAAATATCAAACTTCCACTAAACGCAGCACTGCCACTGAGGTTTTGAAGATACTGCAAAAAGAAAAGATCAAACGTGATGAACAGTTATCGAATAACTTTGAACAGTTGCTGCAATTTACGCGTGAAAATGGAGTGATCTCTCTCGACAAGAGCGATACACATATAGTTTTCAAGAGGTTGAGCAAATTATCCACTGCGCTGACTGAGGCTCAGTTGGAAACTATCAGCGAAAAAGCGGATTGCGAAGCTGTTTTGACAATGACCAGTGAGCCGGGCAAGATCAAACAGTTTGCGTTAACTCAGCCTTCGGCAGGTGTGCGTGTTTTTATCACTGACATTGAAACTCAATTGAGATCGGAACTGAGAAATATGGAAATAGAGTTGAAAAATGTCAGATTTCATGCCACGGAGGATCATCCGTCAACCAAGGCGATCATTGCCAAGATCGCCAAGATCCGGCAGCAGCTCGACGAAGAGGTGCAAAGGTTTGCCGATGCTTATCTGGAAACGATGCAGCTGAAATGGACAACAGCCCGGCAAAGAGAGGATGAACTGCAGGCATCTTTTGATGAACAACAAAATATTGCTCAGGACCTTAATGTTAAGGCTGTCGAATATTATATGCTTCAGTCAAACTTGAAACGGACTGAGAAATTGTGTGATATTCTTGATGATCGTATTAAGGAACTAAGTGTTACCGAAGATACTGGTGTGTTCAATATCAGTATACTTGAGGTAGCTCGTCCTGAGGACAAGCCTTCAAAACCGCAAAAGGCAAGAGTAATGGCCTTAGCGATGGTTCTGGGACTTATGTTCGGCGGCGGCATTGCTCTTCTTCGTGACATGACCGATTCTCGGTTGCGGTCGGCAGATGAGATATCATCCGTGCTTAATGTCCCGGTTCTTGGCACGGTACCGGCAATGTCAAAGAGGCTAAGCGATACAGAACGTGGTACGAGAGCATACCTTGAGTCAAAATCAGTCACTGCTGAAGCTTACCGAACAATACGTACCGCATTGTTCTTTGGTGCTAAGGGCAAAGCAAAGACGATACTTATCACATCGCCGGGTCCGGGAGATGGCAAATCATGCCTTGTAAGTAACCTGGCAATAACAATGGCACAAGCTGGGCAAAAAACACTTATTATCGATGCTGATTTCAGAAAGCCGATGCAGCATAATATTTTTGAGATCGATAACAAAGACAGTCTATCCAGTGTTCTTGACGGAAGTGTTACGCTGGATGAGGCTATCAAGTCCAGCCCGGTCGAGGAACTTGACCTTTTGCCATGCAGCAGTGAAATACATAATCCATCCGAGATACTGAATAGTGAAAATTTTGTTAAATTATTGGAGAAGCTTTCTCAGCAATATGCCCGGATCGTCATAGATTCACCACCTGTTGGACCGGTTGCTGATAGCCGGATCTTAGCGGCGATCTCCGATGCTACGCTTTTGGTTCTCAAAGCAGAAAGATCGACAAGAAAGAACAGCCAACAGGCCAGAGATGCCCTGCTGAGTGTTCATGCTAACTTATTGGGTGTAGTTGTAAATGCTGTCTCACGCAAGAACAACCGTTATGGCTACTACACAGGTTATGGGTACTACGGATATGACGAAAAGAAAAATGTGTAGAATATCCATCCGCGGTTAAGTAGATTACGGAGGTCTTTTAAAGATTGTCCCTTGTAACTGAGCATCATGGTGGTACAATTACGCGAATATATGAAGCGGAACATTGATGATAATTTGGTAGCAAAGAACTCTCCTGTTGGTTTCGTCGGACAGCAGTATGTCGATATCCACTGTCATTGCCTTCCTGCCATTGATGATGGTCCTGCCGCAATGTCCGATGCGATAGACTTATGTCGGGCCCTTGTCACTGATGGGGCTTCAACTGTCATTGCCACGCCTCATCAACTCGGACGGTTCAGTGATTGTAATCACTCCGGTCAGGTTAGACAAGCTGTTGCTGCTCTTAATGAAGAATTGAAAAACAATGACATAGATCTTTCCATAGTGCCCGGCGGTGATGTCCGGGTTGATGAAAGGATATGTTCACTGCTTGATAAAGATGAGATATTAACCCTTGCCGATGGGGGGAAATATATCCTCCTGGAACTCCCACACCACAGTTTCATTGATATCGAGCCATTACTTATCGAACTGGATGTTCTTGGCATTCAGTCGATAATATCTCATCCGGAACGGCACCGGGAACTTTCAAGAAGACCTGATATCTTACTTAAGTGGCTTCAAAGATCCGCTCACGCACAGATCACAACATCCAGTCTCTTGGGAAAGTTTGGCAGCCGGGTACAAAAGAGTGCATGGCAGTTGTTAAGTTCCGGCACAGCTGCAATTGTGGCCACGGATTCACATAACTTGACTGACCGCAGGCCATCTATGAACGCTGCATTTCAACAAATTTCCCTGAAATTAGGCCGGCCTATCGCGCATCTGGTATGTATTGATAATCCGTTAAGAATATTAAATGGACAGGATATAATCCCAATAGACAATGCCAGGGCTTCGTCTTATAGAAAGAAATAGATTGAAAAGACTTACCGCTACAACTTCTGACTGTCCCGATTCTATGGCAGTCTCCGCAAGCAGATTCGATACCGTGATCGAA
>CBDUSK010000248.1:0-2681 GCA_965369915.1 uncultured Phycisphaerae bacterium | reverse complement strand
AGGTGATAGACCTGGTCGGACCCTGCATCATATTTTAATATCGTAGCCGTAACACCGGGATTGTCAGGGTCGTTGTTGATAAGACCCACCAGACCCTCCAGTGTCGTCTCAGCGGTCGTCTGTATAACAACTTCCTCATTATTATAGGAAAATACGAATTTACCCGCACCTACATATGATGTGGAATATTTTAAGCCGTCATGGACCCACCTGTCCGATGTGGCAAGCTGCTTTATCTGGATTGAGTGGTTCCCCTCGTTAGCGGATGTCGTTGCGCTTGCGGTCATAATATCAGAATCGCTCGTAGCAGCATTAAACGACCTTAGGTCGCCGCTGTCGGCAAGAACCCTTACCGCCGTCCGGTATGACTCAAGCTTGGTCTCCATCCCGCTTAAAGCCGTGCCCTTTTCCGTTTCTGTCGAGACGTCGGCCTGCATGGCCATCAGACGACGACGGTTGATCTCCATCAACTGTTGGACTATTGCACTGGTATCAATACCAGTAGCAAGGCCGGGAAGTCGAATTTCAGACATAATTTAGTTCCTTACCAATCCCACGCTTTTCGCGTCCTTTACTAAGCTCCGGGCTGGGTTTTTTGTGAATTCTATTATTTATTTTCGACAAAAAACGCCGCCCACATCATAAATTTCAATCCTTTATCCGATTTTACAGGCTTCCCTGCTCCGGGAAATCCTGTCTAACAGTTTTTTTGCTCCCTGGTGGTCCTTCCGGAGATCAAGTTCAGCATGGCAGGCCAGCTGAGCATCATATATCCTGCCCGACTGCAACAACGCTACAGCCCGGGCATAATGAAGATCCGGCATCTGTCCGACGGTTCGAATAACCTTGTTAAAACAGGTCAGCGCATCATTCGGCCGGTATCTTTTCAGATACTTAATACCCTGCTCGAATAAATCAGCGGCATCTTCCGGGGCCGGAGGACTGCTGACGGCACTTGCGGCCCTGTTGACCTTCGAGACACATTCCAGGAGTTTCGATTTATAATGATCTCCGTACTTTTTGAAATATTCGCCGAACTGGACCATATGCCCGTCGATATGTCTGTAGAAAACCGTCATCAGGTATTTATAAAACCGCTGCTGCTTCAGTGCCGGTTCATCCACCGAAGCCAATTGCGGGCACAGTACCTCAGGCGGATATATCCGGACCATATCGTTAAGCGTATTTGCCATCGTTTGATTGCGTATCCTTAACCGATGTGAAAGGCTGGAACCTGTGCTTCTATAGAAATAAACAGATTGCTCATCAACCCTTTTGAAGTTTATCTTCAGGGCATTTTTGCACAGGAAAACAAAATCAGCCACATTTTCCAGTTCTTCATATCCGCCGGTCTTTTCGAACATAGACATCCTTCTTAAACTGCCCGGATACGGGATCGGCGAAAGCAGCATCTCGAAAAGGTAGTTCGGCAGAATACGGTTATTCGAAAAATCAATGTATTCCCACTTGCTGCCGGTAAGTTCGCCCGCCCCATCCACGATAGTCAATACCCGCGGATAAAAGTAATCGACCTCAGGATGCTGCTGTGCAAATCTTATCATCTTCTCGATATAGTCCGTGGCAATACTGTCGTCCGAATCCACGGCGAGGATATACTTTCCTTTTGCATGGGCGATAGCATAATTGGTTCCTGCCCAACGGTTCTTATGCACTTTGTAAAGATAGCGTATCCTACTGTCGGAAAAGGACTCGACGATCTGTCTTGTATTGTCGGTGCTGCCGTCATCGACAATCAGCAGTTCAAAATTTCGGTAAGTCTGGGCCAGGATCGATTCTATCGCTCTACGTAGATATTTTTCAGCATTGTAGGTCACCAACTCTACAGAGACAAGCGGTGTATTGCTGTCCTGGGTTGCTTTTGCTTTTCTGAACTTAAGCTCCACTTCCTGATGACATGAGTTCGGCACGAAACCGCTGTATTGGTGGACGTCTATCCTTAAACCATCGTCGAACTTTTTGGCAAGCTCGTCGGCGGCGTAAAGGTTATTACTGCCTGCACGATTATCACATACTGTCTGGACGATGTTCACCGGATTGCAGAACGTGACGGAGGTTTCAAAACATAGAAGCCGATCATTAGACTGTGCGTAGAAGTGTTTGTTCGCTTCGATCAAACCTTCCAGGATGTTAGGATTGCTAAAATCTATAGCATTTAACAACGGGATAATGTCTCTCGATCTGTAAACCGAGCTTGATACTTCCAGCGGATAACCGAAGTGGCTCTGGGATGTTGTCCAGTTAAACCGAAGGATGTCTGCGGCGATCCTTTCAAAGTCAGGTAATGCAACCTGCATATTACGCGCATAACTGTATTGCGTGTTTGTTCCGATCCTTAATGAGAAACCTACTGCCCTGCGATCAACTTTGAGGGTTTCTGTCACACTTGCCATTTTAAAATCGCCGACGAAAATATTATCATCGACCATAAACAAAATATGCTCACCGCTGTTTACGATACTAAGCAGCTGCTGTTTGAAGTTTACCTCTTTGACGAACTGCACATCGTCATACTCTGCGATGAGCTTGTCGTATTGGTCCTGATGATATTGCGATGACGTTTTATAAAGGACGCTTAGCCTAACATTTTCGCTGTCAGTGCAATGAAGCTTGAACGAATCAATGGTTGCTGCAAGCTGTATTGCTCTGTCTTTGCTGAAGAT
>CBDUSK010000247.1:0-2682 GCA_965369915.1 uncultured Phycisphaerae bacterium | reverse complement strand
CGGATAGACAAAGAGATATTAGCCCAGCTCAACGAAGGGCTTATCTGCACCACCGCCTGTCTCAGCGGTGAAGTGGGAAGGGCATTAGTCAACGCCAATACGGACGGAGCCGTCCAGGCCGTCGAGAGCTATTTAAAAATATTCGGTGACGACCGATTCTTTATAGAACTGCAGGAACACGTAGATTGCGACGTTCCGCACGTTCGCGGAGAACTTATCGAATTAGCTAAAAGGTTGTCCGTGCCGACCGTCGCCACAAATGACGTTCATTTTCTTAACGCCGATGATCACGAGGCGCATGATGCGCTGACCTGCATCAGCACCGGTAAATGTGTCAGCGATGACAACAGAATGCATTATCCGCCTGACGTGTATCTGAAAAGCTGCGAGCAGATGCGGGAACTTTTCAGCGACGTCGGCGAGGCCTGCGACAATACCCTCTTGATCGCTGACAGGTGCAATGTCGAGATCGACCTTAAGAGACGGCATGCCCCTAATTTTAAGCCTGAAGACGGCAGCAGCCCCGAAGATTTCCTGACAAAATTGTGTTATGAAGGGGCCAAGGAAAGATACGGCAAGATAACCCCTGAAGTAAAGACGCGTCTGGACAGAGAGCTTGAGGTTATCGAGGGCAAAGGGTTTTCGAGCTATTTCCTTATCGTGTGGGACTTTTGCAAATTCGCCAGGAACAACAACATCCCCGTCGGTGCAAGGGGCAGCGGAGTGGGGACGCTGGCGGGATATTGCCTGGGTCTGTGCGACGTCGACCCGATACGCTATGACCTGCTTTTCGAGCGGTTCATGGACCCCGAACGCGACGAGATGCCTGATATCGATATCGATATGTGCCAGGAAGGCAGGCAGAAGGTCATCGATTATGTTCGGCGGAAATACGGTGAGGTCGCCCAGATAATAACTTTCGGCACGATGAAGGCGCGGGCTGTCATCCGGGACGTTTGCCGGGTGCTTGATGTTCCTCTTTCCGAGGCGGACCGGCTGGCCAAGCTGGTGCCTACCACTTTAGGCATGACGCTCGATGACGCACTTGAGATCGAGCCGAAACTTAAAAAAGCCTGCGAAGACCGGCGTATAGCAAAGGTGATCGAGATAGGCAAAAAGCTGGAAGGTCTGACCAGGCACGCAAGTGTTCACGCCGCCGGGGTCGTGATCTGTGATGAACCGCTGACAAATTTTGTTCCGCTGTATAAAGCACCCGGTTCGGACGACCTGGTGACGCAGTACGAAGGACCCATGGTCGAAAGAGTTGGGCTTTTGAAGATGGACTTTCTCGGGCTGCGGACACTCAGTGTTATCGAACGGGCACTGAGTCTTATAAAGGAACTTCGAGGTATCACAATAGACATCGAAAAGATTGATGTTACCGACCAGAAGGTCCTGGAACTTTTCGGAGCGGGAAAGACCAAAGGGGTATTTCAGTTTGAATCTGGTGGGATGCAGGATCTGCTGATGAAGCTTAAACCTGACCGGATCGAGGACCTCATCGCCGCCAACGCACTTTACCGCCCGGGACCGATGGGACTGATACCTGATTTCATCGAACGAAAACACGGCGCCGCGTGGGACGTGCCGCATCCTATTATGAAGGAAGTGCTCGCCGAAACGTTCGGCATCATGGTCTATCAGGAACAGGTGATGCGGATATGCAATCGGCTTGGCGACATTCCGCTTCGCGAAGCTTATACACTGATCAAGGCTATCGGCAAGAAAAATCTCAGGCTCATCGCCAAGGAAAAGAAACGCTTTATCGACGGGTGCGAACAGAAAGGAGTTTCCGAAAAAGATGCCGCTGAAAACTTCGACCTTATCAAAAAGTTTGCGGGCTACGGCTTTAATAAAAGTCATGCCACGCGCTATTCGGTTATAGCTTTTCAGACCGCATACCTCAAAACGTATTACCCGGTGGAGTTTATGGCCTCGCTTTTGACCTACGAAATGGGCAACACCGACAAGGTCGTCGAATACATCGGCGAATGCAGGGAGATGGGTATCGAAGTGTTAGGCCCCGATATCAACGAAAGCTTTTCCGATTTTACGGTTGTTTATAACGAGGACCACGACCATAAAAGCGATCCCGGCCTGATACGCTTTGGTCTTGCCGCGGTCAGGGGAGTCGGCGAAAAGGCCGTCGAACAGATAATCGCCGCGCGGGAGAAGGTGGGAAGATTTGCAAGCCTGTACAATTTCTGCGAGAACGTCGATCTGCGGGCGGCCAATAAACACGTCATCGATGCGCTCATCAAGGCAGGTGCCTTCGACAAGATGGGAGGCAGCAGGGCGCAGATGATAGCCGGCATGGAAAATGCCATCCAGATCGGTTCGAGTATGCAGGCCGACGTAAATAACGGGCAGATGAACTTTTTCGGCAATGATGGTTTCGGTGCCCAAGAGGATCTGAGCAAGGACCACGAAACCCTGCCGAACGTCCCGCCCTGGACCGAGATGCAGATGCTCACCTATGAAAAGGAGGTGCTGGGCTTTTACGTAACCACAAATCCCCTGAGCAAGTATGCCGAGACGATAGAAGTGTACTCGAACGTAAACACCAGCGGCCTGGACAGCAAATCAGAAAGACAGAGGGTTGTCATCGGGGGAATGGTTGCAAGTATCCGTCATATGGTAACCAGGAAGGGCAGAAACGCCGGCGCCAAAATGGCTGTCTTT